>JAJYYW010000340.1 GCA_021800575.1 bacterium | reverse complement strand
ATGACGAGCCTTCAGAAGAGGTGATGCAGGGACTCAGGAAGCTCGAAAATATTATCTCTGCCGAAAAGGTCAATCTTTAGATGCCCGATAGGCAATTGAGAAACAAGCAGACCTTAAGCTGTCATGAGATACCGTTTGGTGTAAAAGACTATCTGCCTCCCGATTCGTTTCGCATCAAAGACATAGAACATACCGCCCTGCAGACCTTTCAGCAGTGGGGGTACAGCTATGTCATCACGCCGTTGCTCGAGTACCTCCCAGTCTACAATAACGGTGACAAGGGATTTGAGGATGACGAACTCGTCAAGGTCATAGAAAGAGAAACGGGCAAGACCATGGTCCTGCGGGCTGATTTTACACCCCAGCTCGCACGGATTGTCAGTTCAAAGATGCGCGGCAGGAAGGCCTTAAAACTATCCTACAGCGGCATGGTCGTGCAGCATGACAGGAACCTCGGGAAAAAGGAGATCTACCAGGCCGGTGTCGAGCTTATGAACGCCGCTGGCATCAGTGCCGACGCCGAGATAATCAGCATTGCCATCGATATTTTAAAAAAAACAGACATCGGTGATTTTGTCATCTCCCTGAGCCATGCAGGTTTTATCAATACGGTACTGACCGATCTCGATCTGCGTGAACATACGGCCGCTGTGATCGACCTGCTCATCCAGAAAGATTACTCTTCCATCGATGACATGAAGGTTCTGACGAAACAGCAGCGCAGAAAACTTGCCCTGTTGTTCGAATTGTATGGAGAACCTGCGGATGTTTTACCGAGGGTTAAAAAGACATTTTCCGGCAAAAAATACATTTCTTCGGTAAACCAGTTGACAGGCATCATTGAAACAATCAAAAAGTTCGATGCCAATAACAAGTTTATCATAGATCTCCGTGAAATGCATAGTGTTGATTACCATACCGGCGTTGTTTTTCAAATATTTATACAAGGATACGGAGAGGAGCTGGTCAATGGCGGCAGGTATGACGGTTTTCTGAAAAAGTATGGTTACGATATTCCGGCTACCGGATTTGGTATTAATCTGTCGGCCCTGTCAGGTATGCTGCCGGGACAATGACAGGATCTTAGATCGAGTGATTGAAGGAGAAAGAAATGAGAAATGTTGCTGTTATAGGTGCTCAATGGGGTGATGAGGGCAAAGGAAAGATAGTCGACATGCTGACCGATTCGGCAGATGTCATCGTCAGGTTTCAGGGTGGGAGCAATGCAGGGCATACCCTGGTCGTCAATGGTGAGAAATTCGTATTCAGTCTTATTCCCTCGGGCGCACTGCATAAAAACAAAACGTGCTTAATAGGCCCGGGTGTTGTTGTTGACCCCAAGGGTCTGCTTCAGGAAATGGCAAATCTTGAAAAACACGGTTATCAGGTAGATACTTCGCTGAAAATAAGTGGTACGACGCACGTCATCATGCCGTATCACCGGGAAATGGACGTGTTGTTCGAGCAGAAACGAGGGGCAAAAAAATTAGGTACGACGGGCAAGGGCATAGGTCCTGCCTATGAATCAAAGACAGGCCGGAGGGGCATCCGGGTTTGGGACCTCATCAATCCGGATCAATTCAAGCAAAAACTCACGGAAATCCTCGTCGATGTCAATGACTATGTGAAAGCCATGTTCAATCATCAAGGTTTTGATGCCAATAAAATTTATGAAGAATACAGCGTATATGGCCAGAAATTAAAGAAATATGCAGTTGAAGGTCCCCTGTTTCTCAGCAATGAGATGAATAACAACAAGAAGGTTTTATTTGAAGGTGCACAGGGAACCATGCTTGACATTGATCATGGTACCTATCCGTTCGTGACCAGTTCCAATACAACATCAGGTGGTGTATGTACTGGCTCGGGTGTAGGACCAACAAAGATCACGGAGGTTATCGGTGTGTCAAAGGCATATACAACACGGGTAGGGGAAGGCCCATTCCCCACGGAGTTGTTTGACGAAACCGGTAATAAGATCCGCAGCGTCGGTGCAGAGTATGGCGCAGTCACCGGACGGCCGAGGAGGTGCGGGTGGCTCGATCTCGTTGCGTTGAAGTATTCCGCAATGATCAACGGGTTGACCG
This sequence comes from bacterium, assembly GCA_021800575.1. GTDB lineage: Bacteria > JAMCPX01 > JAMCPX01 > JAMCPX01 > JAMCPX01 > JAJYLM01. The sequence continues at coordinate 510 of JAJYYW010000340.1, read as the reverse complement.
GAATTGCAATTACGAAGGCAGATGTGCTCAATGGCATTGGTACAATCAAGTTTGCCACATCGTACACCCTTGACGGGAAAAAGATAGATTATGTTCCTTCAAACCTTCCGGAGTTCGAGCGGTGCAAACCGAATTTCGAGGAGGTCAAGGGTTGGAAGACACTCGATGGGGCGAACGATGCGCAGTCCATTCCTGCTGAGATGAAGGAGTACATAAAATTCATAGAATCGTATACCGGTGTCAAGGTTTATATACTCTCCATCGGTCCTGAGCGGACACAGACGATCGTCTTCAAGGATCCGTTCAAGTAGTCCACGTCATGAGAAAGGGTGCGGCTTTATAGCCCATCTTTTCTCTCTCCTGTAACTTTTTCTCTGCAGGGGCAGAGCACCCTGAGCTCCTGCACAACGTTTTGTGATGGCTGTCCTGTATCTCCCATAAATGTTTCCACGTAACAATTTTGTCCTATCCTCCCGTGCCCGCAAATCAACTGACAATAACCCGCAAAGT
>JAJYYW010000339.1 GCA_021800575.1 bacterium | reverse complement strand
CAAAGATCGTGTATTATGGACCCGGTTTGTCGGGTAAGACCACGAACATTCAATATATCTATAAAAAACTAAAACCGGAGCATAAGGGTAAATTGATGACCCTCGCCACCCAGACGGATAGAACGTTGTTCTTCGACTTTCTGCCTGTGGAGCTGGGAGAGATAAAAGGCATGAAGGTCCGGTTTCAGCTCTACACCGTACCTGGTCAGGTCTTTTATAATGCGACCCGGCGCCTGGTACTGAAAAATGTCGACGGCATCGTGTTTGTTGCCAGTGCGGAGAAGGACAAAATGTACGACAACCTCGAGAGTTTCAAGAACCTCGAGGAAAATGTGCAGCATTACGGAAGGACCCTGGCGGATATACCGCTTGTGATCCAGTATAACAAGATGGACCTGCTGAATGTGAATACCGTTCAGGACATGCAGAAGGAACTCAACCGCTTCAATGTGCCGTATTTCGAAGGATCGGCGAGTACCGGTGCCGGTGTACTCCAGACACTCACCGGTATCACGAAGCTGGTGGTCCACCGTCTCAAGAGTCAGGCTTCGATAACAGATTCTGATAAAGCGCAGAGCAAGGAACTCAAGGAGATACAGCTGGAGAGCGAGAGTGCGGAACAGCAGGCTCCGGAACTGGTTCAGAAAATCGAACCGCCGAAGGCGGAGCAACAGCAGCGTTCTCCTGCGCCGGCAAAGGCAGCGGCAAACGCCCAGCCGCCGAGAAAGCTCCTGAATGTACTCGAGGTGGGCAAGCCCGAGGTTTTGAGCAACAATACCGTTATCGTGCCCGTAACTGCCGTGGATGACGAAAAAGCACAGTATGAACTGCGGGTGACCATCAAGTTTTAGAAACACTTGTCCGGGCATCCGTTCAGGATTATATTCATTCCATCACAATGAAAAGGAGTGCAGATAATGCCTGATATCCTTATCGCTACAACAGAATCTATTCCCGGTTATCGCGTAACAGAGATCCTCGGTACGGTTTTCGGGGTCAGCGTACGCTCCCGCAGTATTGTTGGTAATTTCCTGGGCAATCTCCGTGCGGCCCTGGGAGGTTCGCAGGAGGGGTACGTTAAAATGGTCATGCAGTCCCGGGAGGATGCCATTGAACGGATGGCGGCCCAGGCGAAGAGCATCGGAGCAAACGCAATCATCATGATGCGGTTCGACTCGGGAGAATTTGATGCCGGACAGGGACAGGCGATGAATGAAGTCGTCGCGTATGGAACCGCGGTCAAGGTCGAACGATAAGAGACCTGTCTCTTCGGGCCTGGCCTAAAAGGGGTACAGGGTGAATGAGACGAGCTGGGTACTGTCTTTCTGGTTCTCGACGTTACCGACGTAGGTGTATGCGAGCGTGAACCGGGGTGCTTTCCATGCAATGCCGCCGGAATAGGTTTTGGTGTTTTCTGCTTGTTCCCACGCATAGCCGCCGCGGAATGCAATTTGATTGACGATGACCAGTTCTCCCCCCGCATGATAGTCCACGCTGTACTTCGAATCCACTTCGAGATTCTTGACGGCATCAAAGGCCATGGTGAAAACCCCGTGAAGGAGCATGGAAATACCGGCGTCGATCAGTCTCGGCGGAAGCTGCTCACGTGTTCCTCGTATCCTGGTCAGGTTCAGACCTGCTATCGAAATGTTTAAAAACGATACGCCGGGCGAAAAAATAAGGCCGTATCCAAGAGACTCTGCCTGTCCCGAGAGTCCACGGGTAAACAAATCCATTCTCCCGGTCATACCGAAGCTGACGATGCCGGGCTCGCCGGCAGATAGTGCAAATGCATACGTGTTTCTCTGAACGTATTCTTCGGACGGCAGTTGATACGTGTCCCGGTAATAGCCGAATCCTGCACCAACCTCTGACGTCGTGCTGTCGACCGCTGAAAAGTCCAACCGGCTTCCGCTGTACGGGCTGGTATACAGGTAGCCTGTCTCAGCACCGTAGCGTTTTGTGGCGCTGATCCCCGCCGGGTTCATGATAATGGCGGCATTATCGTTTGCTATAGAGCCGAATGCACCACCCATGCCTGCGGAGGCCGGTGTTGCGTATAAGTACAGGGAATCAGCGAACGAGAACGAAGAGGTGACACATATCAGCAGTAGACTTGCTGCTGTCATGCGTAACATCCTCACGGTGTTCCTGCTCCCGGTTTCACGAGTTTATAGCTGTAGGTTATCCGCGCTGTCTTCCCGAGCATAGCCGAGGCGGAGCAGAACTTGTTCTGGGAAAGCTCGATGGCCCTCTCGACATCCTTTGCCTCCAGATCTCCTTCAAGGATATATTCCAGTGCTATGGCGGTATAGACTTTCGGATGTTCGGGTGCCCGCTCGGCGTGTATAGTTAATTTGAAATTCGTCACCTGTTTGCGCATCTTTTTCAGGATAGACACCACGTCCATTCCCGTGCAGCCTCCCAATCCTACCAGCAGGAGTTCCATGGGACGTGCACCGGTATCATTACCGTTATGTGCTTTTTCTGCGTCCATGGTCACAGTATGACCCGATCCGGTGGCGGCGTCAAACGTCATCCCGTTTTTCCATGTAATTTCAACGTTGGACATATCAAACCTTCTTGAGGGCGTCGTT
>JAJYYW010000338.1 GCA_021800575.1 bacterium | reverse complement strand
ATGCCGTCGTGGTAAAGACGACCGGTGAAGGCAGGCTTTCTCCTATGTTGGTCGTTCCCGTGGGCAGGTTTGCAGAAACCGCATAAACCCACGTGCCCGAAGGAAGAGAACCGCCGGCAAGAACAGTCAAGCCGTTGAACGTGATCACCGGCGCGCTGTCCGTGGTGAGAATTTTGGCGCGCTCTATGCCTGCCGTATATCCTGACGTCGTACGCCCGCCGAGTACGTACACATAGCCGTTGAATTGAACTGCAGCAGCACCGGTGGTTTTGTAGATGAGGGGCGAGGTCAGCTGCCAGGGATCGAGATTACCGAACATGTCCGGAAGATCGAATTCGACGCTGTCGAGGGTTTTTCCTCCCGAACCGACATCCCCGCCGACCGCATAGATGAACCGGTCGCCGATATCGTCATTCCCCGTAACGGCAGCAAGCCCCTGCCTGCCGATGATGAGGCTTTGCGATGATGTCGAAAATCCGCCGAGGTTGCTCGCCGGATTTGTGACGACGAAACTTGAGAAATCATAAAAGGTTCCATCCGACGTGTTGGTCACACGAACAAGATAAACACCTGTCGGAAGGACCTGCGTGGTACAGACGATCTGGGTTGAGCTTTGCGAGCTGATACTGCAGGGCAGTCCAGAGCCCGTGCTGTCGAGGGTGGTCGCCGTAGCGTTTGATGCGAAGTAACTCCCGGTAATGGTTATCTGTGTCGCGGCATTTGACGAACCTGAAGCAGGCGCAATGCCCGAAATCACCGGCGGCGGATTTTGAGACACATAAAAAGACTTCCGCAAGGTACCTTCCCCGCCGTTTGGATTGATTGCAGTCACATCATACCACCCGACGGCCATGCCCTTTGGAACGACGGCCTGAAGCTGCGATGATGATTCAAAGGCGACATAGGTCAGGGACATGCCGGCAGCAAAACCCGACGGTGAAAACGTCACAGCTGCAGACGGACTGAAGTTTGCGCCGCTGATTGTAATATTGGTGTCGGCATTCGTCCATCCAAACTGAGGTGTAATCGATGAAATCGACGGAGTGGATGCGGGTGACGGTTGAGCCTTCTGCGATGAACCTGACCTGCCCGAGCACCCATACAGTGCAACGGCAGCCAGCAGCATGGTTACGAACAGTCTTTTCATAAAAACCTCCTTCTACCAGAAGCGTAGTATTTCTTAGACGAACATCCCGATGGATCGTAACAGAGCCCCTTTGGAAATAATGGTGTTAAATTACTTGCCAAGGTCCTGTGTTCTGATAGACTTTCCGGAAATTTAGTTCTGAAAAGGAGAGAACCATGAAAACAAGGCTCGCATATGTCGTCACCGTGCTGTGTCTGTTGGCAGCGCCGAATGCAATGGCAAAGGATCTGTCCCAGAGAATCGGTGCCGGATTCAATTCGCAGATAGGCTTGTCGAACCGCCTCGATGCGGCGTCGGTACGATACTGGTTCAACCGGGACATGGGCGTCCAGGGCGATGTCGCGTTTTTTAATTTTTCACCCGACCACGGGAGCAGCCAGACGTCATTCGGAATCGGCGGTAAATTCCTGTACAACGTCATCAAAGAAACCAATATGAATCTGTATGCCGGCGGCGGGATTTATGCGTTCACCGAGCCCGGGCTTGTGGACACGGAAGGTGGATTCAGCGTCAGCGGCCTGAGCGGCATCGAATTCTTCTTCCAGGGACTTCCCAACCTCGGCTTTAACCTCGAGCTCGATCTCGGTCTGAAATATCTCAACCAGTACGGCACCGCGTTCGGTCTTCAGGCGGATTCCATCAATGCAGGGTTCCACTATTACTTCTGACATTGACGCAACCACGTCCGCAGGGGCATGGGCACCTCACCTGCCTCTGCGGACAACCGGCTGTTCATTTATATCCGTTGCAATTTTTCTCAAATCAGTATAAGTAACTTCGACAGACGGAGGTTGTATGAAAAAAATATTTTTATTTATCGCACTGGCATTCATTTTTACAGGCTGCGGACAGAGCCATCTGAACACCACGAACACCTGCAGATCCTGCCACACCAGCACGCAGGCACTGAAGGCTGCAGACCCGTCCGTCAACACCGCCGATTTCCTCGTCACCCAGGGCTTCTTCGATTCGCCGCACGGTATTCTGCAGTGCGTCGACTGTCACAAGGGCAACCCCGCAAGCACCTCCATGGAGCAGGCGCACGACGGCATGGTGGTCGACCCTTCGTTCAACCCCCAAAGAATATGCGCCAACTGCCACGCGGGCATTGTCCAGAGTTATACAACCAGCCTCCACTATACCCTCGCGGGAGAGCAAACCTACCTGCACAAGGTCTCGTGCCCGTACAACAATAATCTGAACACCCCGGACACAACGGACTGCCAGCGGTGCCATGCATCGTGCGGAAACTGCCATGTGGCAAGACCCCTGACCGGCGGTCTCATCTCGGGTCACACGTTCATGCCCGTCCCTCCCATGAAGGAAACCTGCGCCCAGTGCCATAAGGACCAGGCCGAGGAGTTCATGGGACTGTCGGGTGAGGCGCCGGATGTCCACTACACCAACGGGCTCCAGTGCATCGACTGTCACGGGAACGACATCCACGGAGACGGCATCACCTATACGACC
>JAJYYW010000337.1 GCA_021800575.1 bacterium | reverse complement strand
AAATCGTTTTATGCGACAGGGCGTCAATCTCTGAAACGGCAGAGCCGAGAGATACACCGGGCTTCAGGTTAAACGATATGGTAACCGATGGGAGCTGGCCTGTGTGGTTGACCTCGAGAGGACCGACGCTCTTTTCCATGCTCACCACGCTGTCAAGCGGCACAAGGGCACCCGATGACGACCTGATATACAGCAGGGACAATGCCGATGGGTCTTCCTGGTATTGCGGCTCGAGCTCCAGGATGACCTTATACTCGTTATCGGGTGTATAGATCGTGGATATTTGCGTTGAGCCGTACGCATATGATAGTGCGTTCTCGATCTGATAGGCCGACACACCGAGCTGGGAAGCCTTGTTTCGCTCGATGTTGAGGTTGACCTGGGGGTTAGAGATCTCGAGATCCGAGGTCACGTCCATAAGCCCGGGCATTTGTTTCATCCGTGCTTCCATGAGCTGGGCCTCTTTGTAGAGCTTGTCCGTGTCCGAACCCTGCAGCGTAAACTGGTAAAGGCTCTTGGTCAACTTGCCGCTCAACTGAATGGGCGGAGGGTTCTGGAGAAAAACCCTGATCCCGGGAATTTTTGAAAGCTTCGGATATAACTGCTGGATGATCTGTTCGGGCGTCGCCGTTCTCTCGGGTTTCGGCTTCAACCGCATGAATACGACACCATTATTGCTACCTGTAATACCGGAACGCGCACCGCAGCTCGTCATAAACGCTTCCACATTCGGGTTTTTCGCTACGATATCCGCAACTTCGAGCTGGTGCTTTACCATGGATTTAAATGATATGCCCTGGGCAGCCTCGGTCATACCGAACAACTGGCCCTGGTCCTCGCTGGGCATAAAGCCCTTGGGTACGACGACAAACAGCAGCCCTGTGAGGATGAGGATGAACAGCGAGAACACCATCGTTGTACGTTTATGGTTGATGACCCACTGGAGGCTTGCTTTGTACGCGTTGAGCATAGCGTCAAATCCGCGTTCCGACAGATTGTACAGGTTACTGTGTTCCTTTGGCTCAATGGACTTGATGAACCTGCTGGTCAACATGGGGGTCAGGGTAAGGGATACAAACCCGGAAACAAGGATCGAAACACCGATGGTGACCGCAAATTCATGGAACAGCTTGCCGATGATGCCGCCCATAAAGAGTATCGGAATGAACACCGCGGCGAGCGAAAGGGTCATGGAAAGAATGGTAAAGCTGATTTCCCTGGAACCGTTCATCGCGGCTTCCATCGTCCCTTCTCCCATTTCCACGTGTCTGACGATATTTTCGAGCATGACGATGGCGTCGTCGATAACAAAACCTATCGCGAGCACCATGGCCATCATGGAAAGATTGTCTATGGTATATCCAAGCACATACATGACCGCAAAGGTCCCGAAAATCGACAACGGCAAAGACAGGCTCGGTATAATGGTCGCAGACAGGTTCCTTAAAAACACAAAGATGACCAGGACAACCAGGATCAATGCTATGATGAGTGTCGTTTTCACATCGTTGATGGAATCCTTGATGGACGTGGATCGATCGAACAGCAAGTGCATCGATACCGAAGCAGGCAGTTCCTTTCTGAATTCCGGCAAGAGCTTCTTGACGGCATCGGCAACACCAACGATGTTACTGCCCGGCTGTCGTTCAACGGCAAGAACGATCGACCTGTCGAATGCGTGTTCGCCCGGGTTAACATACCAGGCAGCGGTCTTGTCATTTTCCACGCTGTCGACAACCCTTCCAATGTTCTCGATCCTCACGGGACTGTCATTTTTGTAGGTAACGATCAGGGGCATGTATGCTTTCGCGTCGGTCAGCTGTCCGCTTGCCTGGATGGTATACGCCGAGTGTTCACCATCGAGCACGCCGGTCGGAAGTTCGACATTGGATGTCTGTATGGCACTTGCAACCTGGTCGATGCCGATGCCCAGTCCTGCAAGCATACGCGGGTTGACCTGAACACGCACCGCATATTTCTGAGATCCGTAAACCAGCACCTGCGAGACACCGTTGATCATGGATATGCGTTCTGCCATCCTTGTTTCGCCGTAGTAGTCGAGTGTGTACAGCGGAAGGGTCTTCGAGGTCAGCGCGATATAAACGATCGGCATATCGGCAGGGTTCACCTTCTGATAGGTCGGCGGGCTCGGCATGCCTTGCGGCAGTTCTGCAGCCGCGGCGGTCATAGCGGATTGCACATCCTGAGCAGCCGCATCGATGTTTTTGCTCAGATCGAACATGAGCGTTATCTGTGTCGATCCGAGCATGCTGGTCGAATACATGGCACTGAGGCCCGCTATGGTCGTAAATTGCTGTTCGAGCGGTGTTGCGACAGCCGATGCCATGGTCTGCGCACTCGCTCCCGGCAGGCTGGCCATGACCTGAATGACCGGAAAATCGACGTTGGGCAGGTCGCTGACCGCAAGCTTCTGGTACGCTATGATACCGAACAGGAGAACCGCCAGCATGACCAGCGTGGTCATGACCGGCCTTTTGATGAACAGTGCAGAGATATTCATGGGTGCGCATTCCCGGTGTTGAGCGCATTTTTGAATACAACTTTTACACCGTCAACCAGTTCAAGCTGTCCGTCCGTGACGACGATCTCGCCGGCAGAAACGCCCTTTT
>JAJYYW010000336.1 GCA_021800575.1 bacterium | reverse complement strand
CAAGGAAAAGATGAAGGCCTACAACAGGGAGCCGGAGATGTGCTGGGAGTGCTACTCCTGTGTCAAGATGTGTCCGCAGCAGGCCATTGACGTTCGGGGCTATGCAGACTTCGTGCCGCTCGGTGCGAGTGTGACACCCATGAGAGGCTCCAACGACATCATGTGGACGGTCAAATTCCGGAACGGAACAATCAAGAGGTTCAAATTCCCGATCAGAACAACAGCGGTTGGCGAGGCCAAGCCATTTGCAGACTACAAATTAGGCTCAGACGATCTGAAGAGCCCCCTGCTTGCAACAGAGCCGGACTCCCTCGGATTAGCTCAGCTTTCGGTACCCAAGAAGTAAGGAGGAACCATGGATAATTTTGAAACGGTAGAAGTAAATACGGATCTCTTAATCGTCGGCGGCGGCATGGCGGCATGCGGTGCGGCGGTCGAGGCATCCTACTGGGCAAAGAAGAACGGTCTCAAAGTGACCCTGGTCGACAAGGCTGCCATGGAAAGAAGCGGCGCCGTTGCAATGGGACTTTCGGCAATCAACACGTACATCGGGATCAAGGACGGTGCAAACAGCCCGGAGGATTTCGTCAAGTACGTCCGCAACGATCAGATGGGAACCGTTCGCGAGGACCTCGTGTACGATATCGCACGGCATGTGGACTCGACGGTTCACCTGTTCGAAAAGTGGGGACTGCCGATATGGAAGGACGAAAAGGGCAACTACGTCCATGAGGGCAGATGGCAGATCATGATCAACGGCGAGTCATACAAAGTCATCGTGGCCGAAGCTGCGAAGAACGCGATCGGGATGGACAACATTTACGAGCGTGTCTTTATCGTCAATCTTCTCGTGGATGAAAAAAACCCGAACCGGATAGCAGGCGCGGTCGGTTTCAGCGTGCGCGAGAACAAGTTTTACGTGTTCAAAGCAAAGGCGGTCCTGGTTGCAGCCGGCGGTGCAGTGCACATCTTCAGGCCAAGGTCGACCGGCGAAGGATTGGGCAGGGCATGGTACCCGCCCTGGAACTCTGGCTCGAGCTACGCCACCATGCTGCAGGTCGGGGCCGAGATGACACAGATGGAAAGCAGGTTCATACCGACCCGGTTCAAGGACGGCTACGGTCCTGTCGGTGCATGGTTCCTGCTCTTCAAGTCAAGGGCGACGAACGCATTCGGCGAAGATTACCTGAAGACCCAGGCAGAAGAGATCAAGAAATGGGAGCCGTACGCAAGTGCGAAACCCGTCCCGACACCGCTCCGTAACCACCAGATGATAAAGGAACTGAGCGAGGGCAGAGGTCCGGTGTACATGAGAACAGAAGAAGCCATCAAGAAAATTACGGACACAACCCCGGGCACGGACAAAGACAAGAAGAAGAGACTGAAGGAGCTCGAGGCAGAGGCATGGGAAGATTTCCTCGACATGACCATTACCCAGGCAGGGCTGTGGGCTTCGCAGAATATCGCACCCGAGGAAAAACCGTCCGAGATCATGGCGTCAGAGCCGTACTTTATCGGTTCACACGCATCATGCGCGGGTGCATGGGTGAGCGGGCCGGCGGATATCGCACCCAAAGAGTACACCTGGGGTTACAACAGAATGAGCACGGTTGACGGGTTGTTTACGGCAGGCGACGGCGTCGGCGGCAATGCCCACAAGTTCTCATCCGGTTCATGTACCGAGGGCAGGATAGCCGGCAAAGCAGCGGTAGCATTCATCAAGGATCACCCGGATACACCGGTTGTTGATCAGAAGAAGATCGATGCCCTGAAAGAAAAGGTCTACAAACCGCTCCAGACATTCGAACAGTTTAAAGGCCTGTCGAGTGATACGAATATCAACCCGAATTATATCAGGCCAAAGATGTTCCTGTTCCGCCTAAACAAGATCATGGATGAATACGTCGGCGGGACCTCGACATGGTATACCACCAACAAACCCATGCTGGAGCGCGGCCTCGAGTTACTCAACATGCTGAAAGAGGACTCCGAGAAGCTGGGCGCAGAGAACCTGCATGAGCTCATGAGGGCATGGGAGAACTACCACAGGCTCTGGACGGCTGAGGTCCACCTTCGCCACGTCATGTTCAGGGAAGAGACACGGTATCCCGGTTACCTGTACAGGTCTGATTTCCCCAAGATCGATGAGGCAAACTGGAAAGTGTTTGTCACCTCGCGATGGGATCCGCAGACTGGCAACTGGCAGCTGGCAAAGAAACCGGTCATCAGCATAGTACAATAAAAACTCCAACGCAGAGACGCTCCGGCGTCTCTGCGTCTTTTGAAAGATGCAGGTGCGTATGGCAATGACGAATGACAATAGAAGTGTGTGTGTAATCGGCGGAGGGATCAGCGGGATGACAACGGCCATAGAAGCTGCAGAGGTTGGGTACGAGGTCTACCTCATCGAACAGTCTCCTTCCCTGGGCGGCAGGGTCGCACAGCTCAACCAGTATTTTCCCAAGCTTTGTCCCCCGCAGTGCGGCATCGAGATAAACTACAAACGGATACGGGGAAATCCAAGGATACGCACGGTTACGCTCGCGGATGTTGAGCGCGTTACCGGCACGCCGGGTAATTTTACCGTCACGATTCGTCTGAACCCGGCATACGTGAACGAGCGCTGTACTGCGTGT
>JAJYYW010000335.1 GCA_021800575.1 bacterium | reverse complement strand
GATACTCCACGGCATCGCCCACAGGCTTGCTCTTTTTGTCCTGAATGGCCCTGAGCAGTTTCACCTGTGCCTGCAGGGGGAGTTCTCCCACTTCATCGAGAAAAACGGTCCCGCCGTCGGCTTCAAGGAATAACCCTTTTTTGTTTTCAACGGCACCGGTAAAGGCGCCCCGCTTGTGTCCGAACAACTCGCTTTCTACGAGGTTTTCCGGTATCGCCCCGCAGTTGATGGGAATGAACGGCTTGTCCTTTCTCGCGCCCTGGTAGTGTATGGCGCGTGCAACGAGCTCTTTGCCGGTGCCGGACTCTCCGGCGATCAGAACATTGGTCCTGGTGTCCTTGACCCGCTCGATGAGGTTAAAAACCTCCTGCATGGCGCTGCTGACCCCGATGATGTCCCATTTTCCGTCCGTTATACCGAGTTTCTTCTTCAGCAGGATGTTCTCCTGCTCTATCCGCTGGCTCTCGAGGGCGCGGCGTATCCGCATCCGCAGGTCGTCGTTGTTGAACGGCTTTGTTATATAGTCGTACGCACCGAGTTTGATGGCCTCTATCGCTGTTTCGATGGTTCCGAAGGCCGTGATCACGATGACCTTTATCCCGGGGTACTGCTCCTTGGACTTTTTCAAAAGCTCGAGACCGTTGATCGCGGGCATCATGAGATCCGTGATGATGAGATCGAATATCGTGTCTTTGAGGAGCAGAAGAGCGTCCGCTCCGTCCCGCGCACAGGTAACGTTGTAGCGTTCCCTTTTCAGGATAAGCTCCAGAAACTCCCGCATGCTTTTATCGTCATCCACGACGAGTATATTGATCATCCTGTACCTTTCTTTTGTTTACCGGGGCAGTTCGATGGACACCGTCGTGCCCTTGTTTTTCGTGCTTTGAATGTGGAGGGTGCCGTTGTGCTGCTCGACGATGGATTGCACCACGGGAAGGCCGAGTCCCGTGCCCCCGGGGTTCTTTGTCCAGAACGGTTCCAGCGATAATTTAACCTCGTTCTCCTCCATACCTTCGCCCGTATCCTTTACCGAGAGCACTGCGGCAGTGCTGCTCACAACGCACTCCACCGTAATACTGCCGCTCTCCTTGATTGCATGCATAGCATTGAGCACAAGATTGAGCAATACCTGCTTGAGCTTGAACTGGTCTGCCCGGATTGTCACACTGTTTTCCACGGATGTCTGCAGGGTGATATGCGGGTTAAAATCGTCCCTTCGTGCAACGTTTTCAAAAACCTCGTCGATGATATGGCGTACCGCAATGCCGTCCTGGATGTTCGTAACAGGCCGTGCCATGGAGAGAAACTCGGTGACCAGGTTGTCGATCCGGGCGATCTCCCGGGAGAGGAGCTCGAGGGGCTTATCGAATTCGCTCCTGCCCGACAGATCCTCGGCGAGAAGCTGCACTGCACCGCTGATCGATGCGAGGGGGTTGCGTATCTCGTGTGCAACACTTGCGGCAAGCCGGCCTGCCGTTGCAAGGATATCCGCCCGCTTCAGTTTGGCTTCCATCTTTTTCATCTCGGTCAGGTCCTGAAACGTGATGACGGCACCGATGCCCCTTCCGGTATCGTCGTGCAGGTTCGATATCGTGTATCCGATCTGGATGATGCCGCGGTCCTTCTGCCTGACCATTAGTTCATTTCTCCGGGACGATACAGACCGGATGTCGATGCCCGGCATCATATCCTGGATCTGTTTTCCGGTGATCTCCGCCGGCCGGTATCCGGTTATCCGGGTCGCAGCGGGATTGACCGTGTTGATGGCGGCATGCTCGTCGAGGGTGATCAGGCCCGAGTCAATGCTGTTGATGATGATCGAATGCAGATCCGCCAGCTGTTTCAGATCGATGCTGCTGATCGACAATGCCCGTTTCGCCTTTACCAGGCTGGCCCCGAGAAATGCACTCAGCATGCCGACGATAAAGGTCGTGGTGATATAGGTGAGAAGGTTCAGCAGGATATCCTTCACCAGGTGCGTCATATCCGAAGGCGGTATGAACGAAGGAACGAGCCGGTAGTACTGGACGTCCACGAGCACACCATACAGGATGGCGGACGCGGATGCAAAGATGAGCCCGCCCTTCTTGTACAACAGGAGCCCGCCCTCGATGGCCACGAACAGGTAGAGGAAGGTAAAGATGCTGTCGATGCCGCCGGTTGCTATGACGAGTGCGGAAACAAACACGGTGTCCCAGGCCGTTGCCGCGTATGCTATGGGGACCAGATATCTTTGCTTCCGCAGCAATGCGAGTTCGGCAACACTGACGGCATAAAGGACGATGACGAGAATAATGAGCGGCGACAGCCAGGGCGCTGTATGGAAAATGATCTTATGCTCATACGTCAGTGCGGCGCCGCCGATAAGGATCGTGACAATACCGATCCGCAGCCACGTGGACCAAAACAGCCTGCTTAAAAGCTCCTGATGCTCAAAAGGGGAAGCCTGCGGCGCCTGGCGTGCAGCATGGCTCATCAATGGACGGTACTTGCGATCTTGAAGATCGGCAGATACATTGCAACGACGAGACCGCCGATGACAACACCGAGGAACACGATCAGAAGGGGCTCTATCAGTGACGTCATCGCAGCAACGGCAGTGTCCACCTCTTCATCGTAGAAGTCCGCTATTTTCGAC
>JAJYYW010000334.1 GCA_021800575.1 bacterium | reverse complement strand
GCCCGCCTCCATCGTGCCGATCGGGGCATCGGGCGTCAAGATTGTCAATTCCCATGCCAACAATCGCCGGTTCGGACTTCCGAGCGTGATGGCCGTGTTCGTTCTCGTCGATCCGGAGACAGGCAGGCCGGTTGCAATTATGGATGCGACCTACTTCACCGACATGAGAATAGGCGCCGCCGGTGCCGTTGCAGCAAAATACCTCTCGCGGAAGGATGCCTCGGTCCTTGGTCTCGTGGGCGCAGGCAGGCAGGCGGCGGCGCAGATGACGGCAATAGCGAGGATCCGGAAGATAAAACTTGTCAAGGTCTGTGCAAAGACAGCGCAGGAAGCCCTGGACTTTGCGCACCGCATGCAGCGGGTCACGAACCTACCGATTGAGCCGTGCAGCATCGAGGAAGCGTGTGATGCGGATATCATTTCGACGACAACGCCGGCCAGAAAGCCCGTTGTCATGGACCGGTGGATACGGCCGGGAACGCATATCAACGCAATCGGTGCGGATGCTCCGGGCAAGCAGGAGTTGGAGACAGGCATACTCAGGCGGGCGAGGATCTTCCTCGATGACGTCGGCCAGGCCGTTCATTCCGGCGAGGTGAATGTCGGTCTACGCACCTCGCAGATAGACAGGAAACAGATACAAGGGGAAATCGGGGAGGTCCTGACAAAAATAATCAGCGGCAGGACATCGGACCGTGACATCACAGTATTCGACTCGACGGGCCTTGCGGTGCAGGATGTCGCCGTTGCCTTCACAATATATAAGAAGGCGCTGCGCCGGCACAGGGGAAGACGTATGAGGCTTTTTTAAATTACCGGATGGCGCAGTGTCCGGCGCTGTTCTCCCGTGTTTGTGTTCTGTTTACGACGGGAGAGCGATCCATGGTTCATGGACAGGGCACAAAGGAGATTTTATGAAGGAAAAGGTTGTCTTTACGTGGAGCGGTGGCAAGGACAGCGCTATGGCCCTCTACGAGTTGCAGCAGTCGCAGACCTACGAGGTGGTCGCGCTCATGACCACCGTGACGCAGGGCTATGATCGGATCAGCATGCACGGGGTCAGGGTCAGTCTGCTGGACATGCAGGCGGCATCCATCGGCATTCCTGTCGACAAGGTATACATCAGCCAGACGTCCTCCAACGAAGAGTACGAATCGAATATGAAGGAAAGGCTGGCGTATTACCGGCAGCAGGGCATCAGCACGGTCGTTTTCGGCGACATTTTCCTGGAAGACCTGAGACGATACCGGGAGGGAAACCTTGCGAAGGCAGGCATGAAGGCATTGTTTCCTCTGTGGAAGAGGAATACGGCAGAGCTTGCGCGTGCATTCATCGGGCTGGGGTTTCAATCCGTCATCACCTGCGTTGACACCAGCGTTCTCGACAAAGAATTCTCGGGCAGGGACTATGACCAACGGTTCCTTTCGGACCTGCCGCCGGGCATCGATCCGTGCGGCGAGAACGGCGAATTTCATTCCTTTGCCTACGCAGGGCCGCTGTTCCAGAACGAGATACCATTCAGCAAGGGGGCATGCGTGGTGCGGGACAACCGGTTCTTTTACTGCGATCTGCTGGAGAAGGCGGCGGTACGGCAGTGAACCGTTGATGTCCCGTTATCAGGACGTGGACAGTGCACCGGTCTCCAGCATGCTCACCCGTTTTCACGCCGGTGTTCCGAGGGGCGGGTGGATCGGAGGCACTATGCTGTTGCGTGCGAAAAATGTTGAGAACGACACTGTGCTTTGGTAGGTATAGGTTGATTCAAAAAAAGGAGATCTTGTATGAAATCATCGAATAAGTTCCAGCCCGACTGGCGGGAAGATGTCCCGGCACAAGGCTCGTACCGCTCCATTTTCAAGTATGCGCCCGATAAGTTCAGCCACCCGAGCGCTGCATGGTACGAAATGTTCAAACAAGAATTCAACATGACGGACGAGGACTTCAGGAAGCGCCAGCCCGGGGGTGACGAAAAGGTCGTTCTCAAACGCAAGCCCGGCCTGAGCGAGGCGCAGATCAACGCCTTTGCCGGTATCGTCGGAAAAGAGAATGTCGCGGCGGACGATTACAGCCGGGTGAAGTACGGCCACGGCAAGTCCCTGGACGAAAACATTGCCCTGCGCCAGCAGCGCGCCGATAGGGTACCTGACCTCGTGATCCATCCGCGAACCAAGGAAGATATCGTCAGGATCGTCGCGTACTGCAACGAGCAGAAGATCCCCATCATCGTCTATGGCGCGGGCTCGGGGGTTGTGCTGGGCATGCGGTCCGACAAGGGCGGGGTCGCTCTCGTCATGAGCACGCACATGAATAAGGTTTTGTCGATCAACGATCTCAACCAGACCGCGGTGGTTCAGCCCGGCATCCTCGGGCCGGATTACGAGGCGGCGCTCAACGATGCACCGCGCCTGTTCAACGCAGCGCGAAGGTACACGTGCGGGCATTTTCCCCAGTCCTTCGAGCTTGCAACGGTCGGGGGCTGGATACTCGCTCTCGGATCCGGGCAGGCCTCCACGTATTACGGCGATGCGTACGACATCGTTCTGAGCCAGGAGTACGTCACGCCCGCGGGCGTGATCAAGACCCGCGACATACCCGGGACAGCCACGGGCCCGAAGGTCAACGACATCATGAAGGGCAGT
>JAJYYW010000008.1 GCA_021800575.1 bacterium | reverse complement strand
TCGATCGAAAGACCCGTCCGCGAACACCGTTCAAAATACTTCTCGTGACAGACAGCGTCTTCAGTATGGATGGAGACATCGCCCCGCTGAAGGAGCTGGTGGAGATCGCAGAAAAACACCATGCGCTCCTGATGATCGATGAAGCCCATGCAACCGGCGTGCTCGGCAAAGACGGCAGGGGTGCGGCGGAGATGCTCGGCGTAAGCTCGCGGATCCCCATCCAGATGGGTACGCTGGGCAAGGCCCTGGGAAGTTTCGGCGCGTACGCTGCAGGAAGCAAGGTCCTGACCGACTACCTTGTCAACACGTCACGCGCGTTTATTTTTACAACCGCCCTGCCACCGGCCGTATGCTCCGTAAGCTCGAAAGCCATCGGGCTTGTGCAAAGCCATCCGGAGTTGCGGAAGGCATTGCAGGACAATATAACGTTTTTGAGAAACGGTCTGCGAAAAATTGGATTTGACATACCCCGGGACCCGACCCCCATCATACCGGTCATCATCGGCGATGCTGCTACGACGATGCGGATGTCCTCACTGCTCTTCGATCAGGGCATTTTTGTTTCGGGCATCCGGCCGCCCTCGGTGCCCGAGGGTACCTCGAGATTGCGGATAACCGTCACCGCAGCGCACACCAAAAAAATGCTCGGGCAGGTCCTGGATGCGATGACAAAGATTTTCCGTCTCCTCTGACCACGGGGAGCGCGCCTCTCCTGCCGTGATGCGGCCGGACAATGCAATTTCTGTTGACAGGACACGAAATAGTTTTTATTGATTATATTATCAAAAATTAAAAAGGAGGTACGCTTATGGGACTTTTGGATGGAAAGGTAGCGATAATCACCGGCTCGGGTTCCGGTATCGGGAGACAGCATGCGTTGGCGATGGTCAAGGAAGGCGCAAAGGTTGTCATCAACGATCTGGGAGGTACGCGGGACGGTTCGGGTTCATCGTCAAAGGCCGCTGATGTTGTTGTCGACGAGATCAAAAAGATGGGCGGAAATGCTGTTGCAAACTATGACTCCGTGGCAACCATACAGGGCGCTGCCAACATTATTAAAACGGCGACCAGCGCCTTTGGAAGGCTGGACATCGTCGTCAACAACGCCGGTATCCTGCGCGACAAAACACTGCTGAAGATGACCGAGGAAGAATTCGACCTTGTCATAGCGGTACACCTGAAAGGAACGTTTGCCGTAACGCAGGCTGCTGCACGGTTTCTGAAAGAACAGGCACAGGGCGGAAGGATAATCAACACAACGTCCATAGCAGGGCTGATGGGAAACTTCGGCCAGACAAATTACAGCGCTGCGAAGGGAGGCATCTATTCAATGACCAAGACGGATGCCATGGAACTCGAGAAAGCCGGCATTACCGTGAATGCGGTCGCCCCGATAGCGTACACCAGGATGACCGAGGATCTTCCCATGTTCGCAGGACAGGAAAAGGACCTCGCACCGGAACACATCTCTCCGGTCGTGGTGTTCCTCGCTTCGGACCTGTCGAAAGGCATCACGGGCAAGATATTCGGTGTCCAGGGGAGGAAGATATACCAGTTTTACATGAAGATGACCGACGGCGTCACAAAGGCCGAAGGCATGTGGACCCCGCAGGAAATCCAGGGCAAGATCAACGAGATCCTCGCAGACTGACGATAACCGATGTTCAGGGGCTTGCTCCGGCAAGCCCTTTTTTTATTGTCATTCCCCGCAGAGTCATCATACAGCGGGAGACGAATAAGCAGATGCACGGGGTGAAGAAGCCCTGCCCCTCCGCCATCTTAAAGCACGATCAGCATGCCGGCGGCTGCGATAAGGCCCATTACTCCGCCGAAATAGAAGGTATACTGCGGACCAAGCACGTCCCAGATGACACCCGCGAGCAGCGACGCCGGGAACAGCCCGATACCGACCAATGTTGCGTGAAGCCCTATCAACGTAGCCTTAAGGTCTTTGGGAGCTATATCTGCCACCAGGGCCTTCTCGACCCCTTCGGTAAAGGCGATGTAGACCCCGTACACGCCGAATAACCCCCATATCATGGCGTCCGACGTCGACATGGCGAACCCCATATAGACAAGCGCGTAGATCAGATATCCTGCGACGATAAGCGTCTTTCTGCCTATCCTGTCCGACAGCCTGCCTGCAGGCCATGCAATCAGTGCATATATGACATTATAGGCAAGGTACAGGAACAGGACGCCTTCCACGGAAAAACCTATATTTTTCGCACGCAGGAGTAAAAACTGGTTCGAAGAATTCCCGAGGGTGAAAATAAGCGTTACGATAAGGAACGCCTTTAACCGCCGGTCCAGCTTTGACCAGTGAAAGGACAACGATTTTGCTATGGGCTTTCCGGTTCCTGTTTCCCTGACCAGGAAAAGTACCCCAACACCGATAACAGCGGGTATCAGGCTCAGCAGAATAATGATTTTGAATGCCGGAAGATATGACTGCATGTGCTGTGCCGTGTGCATGCCTTTGTCAAGACCAAAGTGTTCAAGGATAAAGATGGCCATGACCACACCGATGATTGCTCCCATCGTGTCCATGGCCCTGTGCAATCCAAAGGAAGAGCCACGCTTTTCTTCTTTTCCGGACTCGGCTATGATTGCATCGCGCGGAGCTGTCCGAATGCCCTTGCCGAACCTGTCCAGTGTTCTGCCGGTAAATACGAATGCCCAGCTGTTCGCTGCCCACATAAAAAATTTCCCGATGGGCGAAAACGAATATCCGAGTATGGCAAGAGGTTTCCTTTTATTGATCTTGTCAGAGAGAGCGCCCGAGAATACCTTCACGAGGCTGGCAGTGCTCTCCGCAATGCCCTCGATAAATCCTATGAGCGCCGGTCCCGCACCAAGTGCAAGCAGGTACAGAGATATGATCGGGTATATCATCTCACTGGAAATATCGGTAAACAGCGAGGTAAACCCTGTAACAATTATGTTCCACATAGATATTATCTTGTAACAAGCAAGGCTCCCGAGTGCAAGAAAAAAGTAATAAACAATATTTTTGCAGATATTGGAGTCTGATCATATATTTCTTGACAATATTACTTATAATTGCTTAACTAATATATTAGTAATTTACTTATATAGGAGTAACAATGCAAATTTTAAAGGAATTAATCAAACCGGAGATTGATGAGTTCAAGGAACACATAGACAGGTTTCTTGCAGGAACCATCAGTGAAGAGAAGTTTAAAATCATCCGGCTTAACCATGGTATTTATAGCCAGCGGCAACCGGGCTTTTACATGGTAAGGACCAAGCTGCCTCAGGGCAGGATTTTTGATTATCAGCTTGAGCGCATTGCCGATATAGCAGAAAAATATGCGCGCGGACAGGTACATCTTACGACCAGGCAGGACATTCAAATCCACTGGGTGGCCTTGAAAGACACAGCCACTATACTCACTGCATATGCCGAAGCAGGCATCACGACACGCGAAGCGTGCGGAAACTCGGTCAGAAACATCACGGCATGCCCGCTCGCCGGTCTGTGCGCAAAAGAGGTGTTTTCGGTATCGGATATCGCGCAAAAGACAACCGAACATTTCCTGCGCAATCCACTCTGCCAGAACATGCCGAGGAAATTTAAGATAGCCTACAGCGGATGCAGTGACGACTGCGCTTACAGCAGGATCAATGATATCGGTTTCATCGCAACAATGAACAATGACGAACCGGGCTTCCGCGTTTATGGAGGCGGCGGGCTCGGCGGGCATCCGAGACCGGCGTTCCTGCTCAGGGGTTTTATTCCACACGATCAGGCGATCCAATATGCCGAGGCTATCGTGCGGGTGTTTGACAGACATGGCAACCGGATCAACAGAAACATGGCGCGGCTGAAGTACATTTTTGAGGAACACGGCGCGTCTGCGGCAGCGGCGCTGATCGATAAAGAGTTCACGGCTGTGCAGGGAATATACGGTAGCACAGCCCCCGGTGAATCCCCGGCACTCTCTCCCTGCGGAGAACCTTCCGGAGACGCGGGAATTAAGAAACCAGACACGAACGGGGTCGATAATCCGAAAGAACACTGGCTCCGGAACGACGTGACACCACAGAAACAGCAGGGCTATTCCGCCATCACCCTGCACCTGCCTTTCGGCGACATCTCAGCACAGCAGCTCAGGGAGATTGCGCATCTGTCCCGTTTCTACGGCAGCGGCGAGATCAGGGCATCCCTGGGTCAGAATCTCATCATACCATGGGTCAGCACCGCCAGCCTGGACACGGTGTATGACGATCTGGAAAACCGAGGTTTTCTCCAGGGTGCTGATTCGCTGTTCAATATTGTGAGCTGCCCGGGCGCGAAGACCTGCAACCTCGGTATTGCTCGCTCCCAGGGACTCGCACAGGCAATCCGTGATACCCTGAGCACACAGCGTAAAACAGGTTGTACGGATATCTCCATCAGGGTCTGCGGATGTCCCAATTCGTGCGGACAGCACGCCATAGGCAATATCGGCTTCAGCGGTGTTGCACGCCGTGTCGGCGACAGGCACGCGCCGTTTTACCAGGTATACCTCGGCGGTAACGGCAAGCACGACACGTTTGCCATTGCGAAACCTTTTCTCAAGATACCGGCAAAACATGTTCCGGCATTCACGGGAACGATCCTGGATTTGTACACTTCCACAAAACAGGGAGACGAACCATTCAACCAGTGGGTTGAACGGTTTGGCGAAGAACGACTGACAGAGAAGCTGCTTCCGTATTCGTACCTCCCCGAGTATGAACGTTCACCGCAGTTTTATTACGACTACGGCATGGATGAGCCGTTCAGCATCAAGGACATCGGTAAGGGCGAATGCGCTGGAGGCGTGGTGGACACCATCGAGATATTCCTCAACAGGGCCGAAACCAGGATCATGGACGCGGATACGTTTGCAGGCCGTAGTCTGGATCGGCAAGCACTTGAACAGGCGGAAGCAGCAATGACGTACGCGTTGAAGGCGATCCTTATCATGCAGGGGGAAGACCCCGATATGCCGGGACGGGACCTTGCCGGCTTCGTTGCCGGCCTGCGCTCGGCAAACATCGTGGATGCATCGGTCAGCGATCTCTACGGTGCCCTCATAGCGTGTGAACAACCTGCAGACATACGGAAAACGGTCCGCGATGTTAAAAAATCGATCCACGCCATACGAAAAATTACAGAGTCCTTTGATGAAGCACTCTTGAGCGGGAAATCTCTGCAAGAAACAACCAAAAAAGAGGTGAACATGACTAACGAGATACTGGATTTAAAGGGCGTCAAATGCCCGTACAATTACGTGAAAGCGAAGTTAAAGCTGGAAGAACTGACCAGCGGGGACGAGCTTGAGATCTATCTTGACGACGGCGAGCCTATCACCAATGTGCCCAGGAGTCTCGAGAACGACGGGAACACCATCGTTTCGATCGATAAGCTCGACAGCACCCACTTCAAACTGCTGGTCAAAAAGGCGTGACCCGCGGCACACCCGGCGGATCCGGGAGTCACTTTTCCTGGATGGTAACCGCCGGCATCAACCGCTGGAAGTAGTTGGATACAGAGGCGAACTGGTTGGTGACGAGCAGCAAACCTATCAGGACCAGAAATAGCCCCGAGGCGATCGTCACCGCTTTAACGTACTTCCTGAATTTTTTGAAGTAGACGAGAAAGCTGTTGATCGCAAGGGACGACAGAAAGAAGGGAATGCCCAGCCCCAGAGAATACGCTGAAAGCAGCAGAATGCCTGAATACACGGTCTTCATGTTCATGGCGAGATACAGGATAGCACCGAGGATGGGTCCGATGCAGGGCGTCCATCCGGCACCGAAGGTTATGCCCACCAGCAGGGTTCCCAGATAGCCTGCAGGTTTGTTCTTGAGCCGCACCTTCTTTTCGCTTTCGAGAAACTTCAGGTTGAGGAGCCCCGTGATGTGTATGCCGAATATGATGACAATGATGCCGCCGCCAATTCTGATCCATTCTTTGTATTTATTGAAAAGGTTTCCGAGTGCAGTTGCGGACGCTCCCAGGGCCACGAACACGATCGTAAAACCGAGAATAAATATCAACGAGTGTATGATGGTGAGCCTGCGGACGACCGCCTTGTTTTGTTCCTGATCGAAATCCTCGAACGATAATCCCGTTATGTAGGTCACATACGAGGGTATTATCGGGAGTACACAGGGAGATACGAACGAGAACAAGCCTGCAACAAAGGCTATGAATATGGATACATTAGCAGACTCTATCATGCTTATTGCTTGTACGGTTCGGCTAGCAGTTTGTCAAAGGCCTTCACGTAGCTGGGATCGTCCCAGGGACGCGCTCCGTCCACAATGGTATCGATGGTACCATCCTTCCGAAGAATGAAGGTCGTCGGTATTGCATTGACCCTGTACAACCCGGAAACACTGCCGTCGTCTATGAGCACCGGGAAGGTCAGATTCATGCTCTTGGCAAAGCTTTTTACATTTGCCGGATCGCTCTCATCCACATTGACAGCAAGCATGACAAAGGGCTTACCCTGCAATTTGGTGTACAATTTTTCCATGGAGGGCAGCTCCATCCTGCAGGGCGGACACCACGTGGCCCAGAAATTCAGGAACACAACTTTACCGCGGTAATCCGATAACCGGACCACTTTATTATCAATCGTGGTCAGGGAGAAATCCGCTGCAGGCGCATTCTCCTCGGGAATATACCCGGCCTCGGACTCCTTACTCGCCGTGTTCCGGCCGTTTGAAACCTTTCCGCTTATATAGCCAATAGCACCGATGATGAGCATGATTCCAAGTATGGAACCGATGATTACTAACCCGCTTTTACCGAGCTTTTTTTCCCTGGTCGTCATTGTTCCTCCTTTATCAGGGTCGACAAATATGTGGTGACATCGGGTGAACTCCAGTCGATCGGCCCAATGACGTGCTTAATCAGTTTATAGTTACTATCGAGGATAACCGTTTCCGGAACGCCGGTTATGCCATAGGAGGAGGCAACGTTCTCGTTCGTATCCAGAAGTACGGGAAAGGTTATCGAATACTGCTTCACAAACTTTTTGACCTGGGATACGTGATGGTCGATGCTGATGCCGAGGATCACAAGCCCCTGCTTGTGCAATTGCTGGTACATGGCCTCCATGGACGGTGCCTCTTCGTTGCACGGACCGCACCAGCTTGCCCAGAAATTGACCAGGATCAGCTTATCCTTGTACGACTGCAGCTGCACGTCTTTTCCCTGCAACGTCCTGAGGACAAACGACGGAACCGAGCTATGGACAGATGCCGGCTGTACCGCACCGTTGTCCTGCGTCTGCACGTCCGCTCCCTGCTGAACCGTGTCTGAACCGCTGCTCCGCGGTGTCAGACGATAAATCAGAAACGCCAGTAGCCCTGCAACAACAACGATAGTGAAAATGTATTTTGTGGTCTTCATGTTTTAACTTATCCTCTTTTTATAATATCACATGCTGTAGCAAATAATATAAGATGAATACAATAAAAGTCAAAAGCTATTCTTCCCGGATTTTGTCTTCAATCTCGTGATGAGCGTCCGGTTTGCCGACCGTAACAGATCCTCGGGATTGATTCCCTGCTCCTGGGATACTGCAACAACGGATAGCAGCATGGTTGACAGTTCACGTTCAAGCTTTTTCCGGGATTTATTCCGTGTTCTGTCCGCTATGCTCCGGTCGACGCTCACCGGTTTCAGGCCGATACGCTGTGCCTTCTCCATAAGTCTGTACGCAGCCTGCAGCGAAGGCATCTGCAGGGGGATATCAAAGATCTTCGTCCCCTTCTCCCTGTGCTTCTGCCTTCCCCAGTTCTTCAGGACATCCTCTTTCGTCCTGACACGGGTGTCCCCGAAAACGTGCGGATGCCGGTGTACCAGTTTGTTATTGATGCCGTTCAAGACATCATCGATCCTGAACCAGCCCTTTTCTTCTGCAAGCCGTGCTATAAATACAACCTGCAATGCAAGGTCCCCCAGTTCCTCCAGTATATCACCGGGTGTACCCGATTCTATGGCATCAACAACCTCGTAGGCCTCCTCTATGACATACTGTTTCAGACTCTCTATATCCTGCGCCCTGTCCCATGGACACCCGTTTTCGCTCCGGAGTGTCGCCATGATATCAACCAGTTTATCAAACGACTTCATGAAATCACCTTTCTATTTTTTTCTATCCTATGCACATCCGCAGAAAAAATGCATGCAAAAAGAGGGAAGGTTGAACGCCGTGTGGAAGGTTTACCCGGATCGCCGGCGGTATGATGACAAACTGCTACGGATTATACAGCTCCGCTGTATCCTGTATTGCTATAGTTCCTGCCAAGGGATTGATATTAGAGAATCCCGAGACAACCAGAGCTGCCCCGTTTTCCAGGCCCTGCGCTGCATACCCGGCCCGCTCTGAAGTCAGGACGCGGCGCTGCACAAACGATTTTATACCGGGGTTGAAGATCTCCGCTGAACCCGAGACTTTAAAGTCGGCAGATGTGATGCCGCCGGCAATCAGAATGTTTCCGTCACCGAGTATAACATCCGAAAGAAATGCACGCGGCAACGGCATGCTGTGATAACTCAAAACGATCTGCTTCACGGGATCGACGATCATGAAGCCGGCGACTGGCTGAAGGTCTGCATCAATGCCGCCGTTCAGTACGGCAATGCCCTCCGAATCCAAAAACACGGACGATGGGAAATACGCGGGACAGGTCATGGCGTTGGAGACAGTAAAAACAGAGGACTGGAAAAATTCGGCCTGACCCGTAGTAACCGTGCCTCCGGCAAGGAAGAGGGTGCCGTTCCCGTACACGACCGAGGTTTGGAACATACGGGCGGCTGCCATGCTCAGCATGACATCGCTTCCCATCCTGGTGTCTATTATCTCGGCTGTCGCAAGAGGACCACTGCCTCCGGTACCGCCTGCGACCAGCAGCGTGTAGTCACCCACCTTGTCCGATGTATGTCCGGCGCGGGGGACAGCGAGTGCCTGCGTCTTGTAAAAACTCTTTGATACCGGATCAAAGACCTCGATGGAATTTTTCACATGATTGTCCGGTATGGTCACGGAACATGCGGTCACCGTACAGCTCACCTGTGCACGGTCGGAGCCTCCAATAACAACAATGCTCCCGTCTGCCAGCACATTCGCTGTAAAGAAAACCCGTGGTTCGTTCATGTCGGGTCCCTGTACAAAGGTACCGGTGCCGGGATCGTAGATCTCCGTCGCCCGTGTTGCAGCAAGCTGGACGCACCCGCTGCCGCATGCGGACGGCTGGGCAGTCATGCCCCCCATGATAAGAGCGGTACCGCCGGGTAGCGGGCTTGCCACAGCAAAGGCCCGTGGTATGACTTTGGTTTTCAATTGGGTAAACATGCCGACCTGCGTTATGAGTATGTCCACAGGATTGACACTTCCCGCATGGATCATGACCCCTGTTGTCTTGCCCCGGGCAAGAATCACCCCGCTCATATCCTGTACTACGACGCTGACACTACGGTTTTCACCGGCAGGTATGTTGCCGATAGTTGCACCGGAAGGATGGGATGCGACACTCAATTCCTGTACAATGGGATCGAAACCTGTACCGGTTATGGTAACAATGACCATCGCCGAACCAGCAGGTAGCCCCAGCACGGAGACGGAACGGCTATGCAGGCGCGGCGGAATATAGTGCAGGGATACGGCGGCTTTACCACAGTGCTCCTGCACACTGCACGAAAGAAATAACACGCCGACGATAAGAAGCCTCCTGATCATAAAATTCCCATGCCCTGCGCCTGCATTTATTGCAGCACTATCTCTTGTATCTGTTGGTGCAGGGTATCTGAAACAAACAGATTGCCCAGGCCGTCAAAAGCAAGGCCATACGGCGATGACACCCGGGCGAACGGCACGACAACACCTGTGCTGTTCAGGATGAAAACAGCATCTGCATTCTGGTCTGCGGCATAGAGATAACCTGCCAGGTCCAGTGCAAGGCCAACGGGCATGCCAAACCCAGATGCAAAAATCGTCACACCGCTGCCCTGGACGACCTTTGCAATCGTCCCGTTGGAGCTGTTTGCAACATACAGGTTGCCGGGTGAGGAAAATGCAATACCCATGGGACCCGCCAATCCTACAACGAATGTGGAAGCGTTCCCCGTACTGTTGATGACGGACAGGGTGTTATTCAGGTAATTTGCTGTGTACCAGAGATTGCTGAACGCGTCATAGACAATACCGGACGGACCGTTCAACCCGCTGGCAAAGGTATGCCATACACCATCCGACAGTACCAGCACCGAGCTCTGCGTAAAATCGGACACGAACAGACTGCCCTGATTATCGAATATCATCCATGATGGGGCAACAGCAGCAGTGGTAAAAAACGTCAGGACGCCGGACGACTCAAGGCGGTAGATGCTGTCGTTTTCACTGTCTGTTATGTAGATAAGCCCGTCTGGGCCTTTTGCAATACCCTTCGGAGCAGTCAAACCCGGCGCATACGTATGTGCCATATGAATTAATTTGTAAACTACACCAGCCGATTCACTTGCAACATACATATATCCTTGATTATCCATAGCAATTCCATTCGGGTGTGTAATACCGGTGATGAATGTCGAAACGCGGCCATCCTGGCTCACGAGCGATACCGAGTTGCTCCCATAGTTTGATACATACAGATCACCTGCACGATTGAATGCAATGCCAGACGGCTGGCTGAAGCCGGACGCGTACGTCATGGTCAAGGTTCCCGCTGTTGTTGTCTGTGAGATAGTGCCGTTTCCCGCATTTGCAACGTACACCATGCCTGATGAATCCACCGTTATGCCGGTTGGCAGATTGAATCCACCGGCAAAAGGATACAGCGCAGCCCCGGAGGAGGTCATGGTAAAGAGTTTTCCGTTCTGGGTATCGGATACATAGAGCTTTTCGATAGAAGGATTGAATGCGATGCACGAATATGCACCAAGACTTGCATATTCTGCACAACTACCGAATAGGTGTGCTTCCCCGTCGTACGTGACTTCTGATATTGTCGAGGCACCCCGGGTATTATACATGGATACAAACAGATTTTTCTGAAAACCGGTTTTTATATCCATCGGTTCTGTCCCGCACGGGGAAGAGCTCGGATCCGAATTGCAGGCAGAACGGGCGAACGTTTCGACAAACGGCAGCACCCGGCCGTCTGTCGTCACCATGGAAATCGAACCACCGCATGCAGACTCAGGTCCAAGGTTTGTCACAAACAGCGTACCTGACGCGCTGAAGGCAATGCCCCAGGGTCTGGTAAACCCCTGAGCATAAGTGCGGTATGCTGTATCGATCTTGGATATCGAATTTGTACCATAGTTTGCAGCGTAGACAAGGCCGCTGGTATCCATCACAAGCCCATAAGGATCTGACAGGTCCGTTGTATAGGTAAAGGCAATCTTTGATGGCGTGATTTCAATGATATCGCTGTTACCGTTAGTCACAAAGATATTATAGCTCTTATCACTGATAATAAAGTGCGGTGAATTGAGTCCGGTTACAAATGAATAGACAACACCAGTTCCATCAACTGTAAAAATGCTACCACTACCATTATTAACAACTTTAAATGATTTAAGCCCAGCCGGTCCAGTGAATACAATCCCCATAGGTTTGTTTAATCCCGTTGCAAAGGTAGTAAGAGAGTGATCAAGATCCAACCTTGAGATGCTGTTACTGCCCATATTCGTCACGTACATATTACCCGCATCGTCAAATGTAATGCCCGCTGGCATGGAAAATCCCGCAGCATAGGTATAGCCGGTCACCCGGGTACCAAGTGTTATCTTCTGGATCGTGCCGTCTCCTTCGCACGCGACAAACAAGTCCGTTGGTGCCTTGTAGTATACGCCCATCGGATGCGATAGTCCCTTATAAACGGTCGTCTGGGTTATGCCGCCGGGCATTACCTGGATAATTGTGCCATCGGAGTAATTGGCAACGTACATCATGCCGGCATCATCCATTGATATGCCTGTCGGCTGGTTAATCGAATGGAATACCCTGGTAACCGTAAATCCACGTCCGAAAGACGGTATATCATTCACCGTGACAACGACATCGCCTTTCACTGCCGTATCCGGTATATGAACCTTGATAAGCGTATCTGACCAGCTGGTAACCGTTGCAGCAGACCCTGCAAAGGTAATAGTGCTGGAACCTTGTAGAGGACCAAATAGATTGCCCTC
>JAJYYW010000333.1 GCA_021800575.1 bacterium | reverse complement strand
ACATCTCAGTCTCCTTTATGCGTACAAGCTTTCTTAATTCCTATATTAAACTTTCTTCTGATAATTTCAACTGTTTTATGCGGAAACGTTCCCGTAGATCCCTGTTTGCGGTGCGGGCACACTGCCGGGTTCACAGGTTGTACCGGGTCTGCAGGTATTCCTGCAGTGCAACAGCGTTATTGTACCGTTCATCCTTTGCAGCATAGACCAGGGTAACGGGACCGCTGCGTGCATGACCGACCAGGATGCCGAGGGTGCCACTGTCGGCATCGGCCGCCTCGAGTTCCCTGAAATACCTGTGCTTGAATGCGTCCCACTTTGCCGGGTCATGACCGAACCATGCCCGCAGGTCAGTGCCCGGTGCAAGGTCCTTTAACCACAGGTCTATCTGTGCCTTATTTTTGCTGACGCCGCGGGGCCACAGCCTGTCCACTAAGATCCTGAAGCCGTCCGCTGGAGCCGGTTCTTCATAGACTCTTTTTATGCGGATCATGGATATCCTTCCCGTGTCTTTCTCCCGCGTACCTCAAAGGCCGGTCTTCCGTTCCATCTCTTCCGGATACCGGGCACCCTGGACGCTGACGCGTGATGCGGCGTCCTCGATCGCACGGAGGTCGTCTTGGGTCAGCACGAGCTGTTCTGCACGGAGATTTTCCTCCAGCCGCGAAAGCCTGGTTGTTCCGGGGATCGGGACAATCCACGGCTTGCGGGCGAGGAGCCAGGCGAGCGCAATCTGTGCCGGGGTCGCCTGCTTCCGGTTGCCGATTTCGATGAGGACAGCAACGAAGGCCTGGTTTGCTTTCCGGTTTTCCCGCGTAAAGCGGGGGACGATGTTGCGGATATCCGCCGGGGCAAAGTCCGTCTGCTCGTTGATCGTCCCCGTGAGGAAGCCCCTGCCGAGAGGGCTGAAGGGAACGAATCCTATCCCGAGTTCCTCGAGCGCCGGCAGTACGTCTTGTTCGGGCCGTCTCCACCACAGCGAGTATTCGCTCTGGACCGCGGTGACCGGCTGAACCGCGTGTGCCCGGCGGATTGTTGCCGCGCCTGCCTCGGAAAGACCGAAGTGTTTTACCTTGCCTTCTTGTATGAGATCGCGTACGGTACCCGCCACGTCTTCAATCGGAACGTTTCGGTCAACGCGGTGCTGATAGAACAGGCCGATGGCATCGACCTTGAGCCGTTTCAGCGATGCCTCGGCGACCTGCCTGATGTGCCCGGGCCGGCTGTTCTCTCCCGCCAGTTTTCCATCGGGGCCATACTGAAAACCGAACTTCGTGGCGATGACCACACGGTCGCGGAACGGAGCAAGCGCTTCACCCACCAGTTCTTCGTTGATGAACGGCCCGTACGCTTCTGCCGTGTCGAAGAAGGTAACCCCGCGCTCGACCGCCGAGCGGATGACCGCGATCATATCCTTTTTGTCTTTTGCAGGTCCGTAGCCGTGGCTCATGCCCATACACCCAAGTCCGAGCGCAGAAACTTCAAGACCGCTTTTTCCCAGCCTCCGTTTTTGCATCGTCTATCTCCTTTCGATTGTTGTCATCCCTGCCGCCGTTCGTGACGGTGTGGTCATTGAATAAAGTATAATTCCGAAAAAGCCCATTGGGTAGACCATTGCCGGTGTACGTCCGCCGCATCGCCGGGTGCTCCCGCGCACAAAGGCATCCGTGCTGATCGATGCCTTCTGCCCCTTGATTTTTGGCTGCTCCGGCGTTACCATGTGCTCAGCAGATCAGGTTGTCCGGCAATGACCGGGACCTCGTCCGGGGCGGGAACCCCGGCGCCGGGGAGCAGTGGATGACCGCAAGGCCGGCGCGCGAGGAGGGCGGCACGGAAACCGTGCCGGGAGGAACAGTGGCGTATGGAAGGAAAAAACCGTGTCGTTTGAAGTGCTCTTTGTGGTCTCCATAGCAGCAGGATTCATCGGCGCCATGAGCGGTATGGGCGGCGGGGTCGTCCTGATTCCGGTCCTGACCTTGCTGGGGATGGATATCAAGCATGCCATCGCGATCAGCATCGTTTCGGTCATCGCCACATCGAGTGGTTCGGCCTCGGCGTACGTGCGCGATCACATCACCAATCTTAAAGTCGGCATGTTTCTTGAGATGTTTACGATCGTGGGCGCACTGACCGGTGCGGCGATAACCGTAGTCTCTGCTCAGGGCCCTCTCTTTTTTATCTTCGGTCTCGTTCTGCTCGGCGCATGGGCCGCACTGTTTGTGCAGCGCAACAAGGGCTGGAAACCGATCGAACACCAGGACAGGTTTTCACGGTGGCTGGAGCTTGAAGGTGCATACGACGATCAGGCAACGGGCCAGACCATCACGTACCGCGGTGAGCGTGCATACTTCGGCGGTCCGCTGATGTTCGGAGCCGGCCTCATCGCAGGGCTTCTCGGTATCGGGGCGGGCGCTCTCAAGGTGTTGATCCACGATCTCGTGATGGGCCTGCCGCCGAAGGTTTCCACCACGACAAGCAACCTGATCATCGGTGTGACCGCTCTCGCCGGTGCAAGCGTTTACCTCGCGGCGGGGTTGATCGATCCGGGGCTTGCTGCACCGGTCATCCTCGGGGTGCTCGTCGGTGCATTCGCAGCCACGCGTCTGCTCGTCCGGCTCACGAACCAGAAGGTGAGGCATTTCTTTCTTG
>JAJYYW010000007.1 GCA_021800575.1 bacterium | reverse complement strand
GGCAAGTATCCCTCCGATGCTGATAACGCGGCCCACACTGTACATCGATCCTTTTTAATGATACGACGCGCACCGAGAGGTACACACCATCCCCGCACGCCGCTCTCCCGTTCTCCATCTCTCGGTACCGGACATCAAAAAGATACAGAAAAAGGACACCGTCATCGTGACAACGTCATCCGTGCAGAAACAGGTGAGCGGGAACGTCCGCACGGTCAGGCCCGGAGACACGCTGACCATCGGGGACGTCGGTATCCGTGCGGTGCCTGCATATAACCCCGCAAAACCCTTCCATCCGAAAGATGCCGGCAACGTCGGGTTCATCATAACCATGAACGGCGAAAGCATCTACCATACGGGGGACACGGAGTTTATCGAAGAGATGAAGGCCCTCACCGCCGACATACTCCTGGTGCCCGTCGGCGGCAAGTATACCTCCGATGCTGATAACGCGGCCCACATTGCCGGCGCTGTAAAGCCGAAACTGGCAATACCCATGCACTGGGGAACGCTCAACGATGTCGCCGGCAGGGATGCTGCGGAGCGGTTTAAAAAACTGGCCGGGGTACCGGTGGAGATACTGGTGCAGGAGGCATAACCGCCAGGGATCGTACGGCACAGATGTGTACGCTGAAACAGGTATAATCGCGGAATATTAAAAAGGAGGTTTCACAATGAAGAAGTACCAGATGCTTATCAACGGTAAATGGGTAGATGCAAAATCGGGCAAAACGATGTCCATCATAAACCCGGGGAATGAAGAGATTGTCGCCGAGGTCCCTGCTGCGGGTGTGGAAGACGTCAGGGACGCCGTCAAAGCGGCACGGACGGCATTCGACAGCGGGGTATGGACACGGCTCGAACAGAAAAAGCGTTCCGAACTGATGCTCAAGGTTGTCGACGGTCTCATAGCAAAACAAACCGAACTGGCCGAGATAGAATCGATGAGTTCCGGGGCAACCCTGCGGAAAGCCTCCATGATAGATACGCCTCTCGCCGTCGAGCATTTCAGGCATTTTGCCGAACTTGCCTACAAAAAAGACCTCTTTGAACCCCTCCCCTGGATAAACTTTCCCTCCGTGAGCTGGAACTTCGTGGTACGGGAACCCATCGGCGTCGCCGGGCAGATTATCCCGTGGAACTTCCCCCTGCTCATGGCGGTCTGGAAAATAGCTCCCGCCATAGCCGCGGGCAACTGTGTCATCCTGAAGCCGGCAAGCTACACACCGCTGACCGCACTCGAACTCGCGAAGATAATAGAGGAAGCGGGCATACCTGCGGGTGTTGTGAACGTCATTACCGGCGCGGGCGGCGTCGTTGGTGAAGAGCTCGCCAGTAATCCCCTCATAGACAAGGTCGCTCTCACGGGGTCCACCGAGGTCGGAAGACGCGTCATGGAACTGGCATCAAAGACCGTAAAAAAGGTCACGCTTGAGCTGGGTGGAAAATCCGCAAACATCATTCTGTCCGACGCCGTGCTGGACGAAGCGGTGGACGGTGCATTGTTCGGCACATTCCTCCATGCAGGCCAGGTCTGCGAGTCCGGCACCCGCCTGCTCGTCGATGA
This sequence comes from bacterium, assembly GCA_021800575.1. Taxonomy (GTDB): domain Bacteria; phylum JAMCPX01; class JAMCPX01; order JAMCPX01; family JAMCPX01; genus JAJYLM01. The sequence goes on along the minus strand of JAJYYW010000007.1, from coordinate 10,662 downwards.
AAAGATCTACGAGAAGTTCATGGATAAGCTCATAGCACGCGCCAAGGGCATCAAGGTCGGGTACCAGATGGACTATGAAACGACCATGGGGCCCGTCGTCTCTGCGAAACAGCGGGAAACCGTCGAGGGATACATCAAGGCCGGCCTCGATGAGAAGGCAAAGCTTGTGCTTGGCGGAAAACGGCCCGCGGACCTGAAGAAGGGATTTTATGTGGAGCCGACGATCTTCACCGATGTTGACAACAAGATGAAGATCGCACAGGAGGAGATCTTCGGACCCGTCCTTTCGGTGATCCGGTTCAAGACCGTTGACGAGGCAATCCGGATTGCAAACGACAGCATGTATGGACTCGCGGGCGGTGTCTGGTCGAGCGATATCCCCCACGCGATAGAGGTCGCCAGGGCCATCAGAACGGGCACCGTCTGGATCAACGATTATCACCTGCTGAACGCCATAGCGCCGTTCGGGGGTTATAAGCAAAGCGGTGTCGGGAGAGAACTGGGCACCTACGGCTTTGATGAGTACACGCAGGTCAAGCACATCCACGTGGCTGTTGCGCCGAGAAAGGCCAAGTTCTGGTATGATCTGGTTTTGGATTAGCATGAAACCGGTGGACGCGGAGCACAGAACCGGGAACCCTGAAAAACACAAGGACAGCGGGGCGGGGATTAACCGCCCCTTACTGTTCAGAGGCCTATGAAAAAACCACATATTCCTCTCAAAGGATTAAAGACCGTGCAGGAAATTTCTTTCGAAGACTCTGAATTCTCCCTTTCAGAGACCGAGCTCATGCGCCAGTTGAACGAAAAAAAGGGGTACAGCCTGTATCTCGGGGTGTTCACAAAAGAAGAGGTGGATAAGGTTCTGCGTCGATCGCACATATCGCAGATACTGAACGAAAAGGGATTCACCAACCTCCTGCTCGACCTCAACACCGATGACCCCCACCGCCACATCCTGCGGGTCTACTTTGACAAGAAGGACAAGTCCCATCTGCTCATCGAGATCATCCTCTCGGAAAGTATTTTCAGGCCCAAGATCATGTACCTGCCCTCATTCAAGTACGGGACCTACAACATGATGGTCATAGAGTGGCTTATCCTGCAGAATCCGCTCTCCCGGTTTACCACGGAAAAACCTCAGCTTCCGGACCAGCAGTATCCGGGCCTCGGCATAGCCCGCCAGGTTGCGGATATGTTGATCAAGGTGGCCGCGTACCTGCGTAAGGACGGCATCCTGAATTTCCCCCAGTACTACCATAATGCCGTCATCTACTCCGAGCTGTTCAAGTTTTACAATCCCTATATGCACGGCGTGCTCAAAGCGCTGGAGCAATCTCTGTCAAAATACACACTTGCCGATGCAGCGTACGCCGTCGCAGGCGGCTGTGTGAAGAACCTCAAAGACGGGGAGTATTTCAAGTGGAAGGCCGAAGAATTGATCCTTCCATTGTCCCGTGATTTGAAATCCTATTTTGAATCAAAAGAGTACTCCACCATTCTCACGAACACCATGAAAGAATACTCGTTTGACATCGATTGGGCGCTGTACCGGGCCAGGTCTAACCGTCCAGAGATGAAACGGTAAAGGAATCCGTCGCCGGATCGTACGACAACTTATAGCGTTGCCTGCCTGTTTTATCTTTAAATGTCGTGACGTTGTCCGTATTGCTTTTCGCCTCTTTCATGATGAATTTCAAATAAAACAGGTTCTCTTCCTTGATCCGTTTCAATTCTTCCAGTCCCTGTGCATCGCCTTCTAATTTCATACGCCTTCATCCCGGCCCGATACCCGGCCGGTACGGGGGAAAAACACCCTGCCGGCCGGAACACCGGACTCCCAGTCTTCACGGCACTTCAAACCGGAGAGGATCCCATCCATCCTGCACCTGGTCACGTTTATTCCTTCGTTATGGTGAACTCCACCCGCCTGTTTTTCGCACGTCCGGCCGCGGTCGCATTCGATGCAATGGGATCCAGCATACCGAAGCCTTTCGCCGTCAGCCTGTCCGGTGCAACACCGGCTGTAATCAAATACTTCATGACGTTCTCCGCACGGAGCTGGGATAGCCGCTGATTGTACGTTGCAGAACCGACATTGTCCGTATACCCTTCGATCCGAACACTGATATCCGGGTTTTGCTGCAATACTTGGGCAATTTCATTGAGCAGGGAGTACGAGTCCTCCAGTATCGTTGCACGACCTGTTTCGAAGTGTATGGCCTCGGTGATCTCGATCTTCTTCTGGGCTTTCTCGAGTATGACCCTCGGTTTCTTCTCCGCTGCGGGTACCGGCGGTGGCGGCGGTGCGGCAGCCTGCCGCTGTTCGAGCGTCAGGTTCACGATGGTTTTCATCATATTCTGTATCTGCACCTGCATGGTCCGTCCGACATAGCCCTGGGCGGAAACTGTCATTTCATAGATGCCCGGCGTCAGCTTCACAAAGTAGATACCGGTTGCGGGATCGGTCGCGGCAGGAGGAAGTGCCGTGTTGTTGAACGTTATCACCGCTGCCAGCGGTTTCCCCGTCGTGTCCGAGATCGTGCCGCCGACCGCGCCGATCAGCGTCAGCTTCTTCATGACCACTTCCTCGCTGGTTGTTTGTCCGGTAACCACCATCGCGTCGAGTGATGCAGGCTGGTAACCGTCTTTGACGAAGTCGAGGTGGACTTGGCCTGAAGGCAGGGGACAGCTGGTAAATGTACCGCTGTTTCCCGTGATGATGTCCGACATATCAGAGTTTGCAATCTTTATGACAACACCGGAAATAGACGTGCCCGTCTTATCGTCGAGAACAACGCCCGTAACCTTACCCTGTTCCGGCGGCGGCGGTGCCAGGACCTTTTGTATCACGACGGTCTGTCCGGGCAGCACCGTGTAGCTCGCACCGACAATGATGTCCCACAGCGGGACAGACCGCACGTTGACGTTCGTTCCCGGTGTTATAGATGACGGCAGGGACTCGACCTTGGTCAGGCCGATATCCGCGGCAACATCGATCGCAAGCCCTTTCGAGGGCGTAAACCTGAACCCGGGGGTAACGTACTGTGGGGACTGATTGTACTTGAGATGGGGCAGTGAAGAATTCCTGCCCGTGTTGATAAGCTGGTTGGTATAATACTGAATGAACGGCGTTGCATAGGTACCCGGCAGCTCGATGTCTGCCGCGCCGATCACCTGGTCGTCGTGGTAAATACCGAGGGCGTACTCTTCCTCGCTGCGGGGTATACCGATGGAGTACATCTGCGCAACGGACGTGTAGGAACCCAGCGTATAGTCCGGCGCCTGGAGGAGAAAGCGGGAACGGTCCCATTTGTATCCGACATTGACGTTGAACCGGAACGGAACGTCCTCCGAGGCATCCAGATCGATGGTCCACAACAGGCGTGCTCCGAAGTCCGATGCGCTCCACTTATATCCCTGGGCGTCCTGGCTCGTCATCAGGTGGGAGAATGCGTCCAGTCCTACGGCAAAACCGGGGGACGCAAGAAAGCTCAGTTTGAATCCGCCGATGAGGTCACCGAGCGTCTGGTACATCTCATCCTTGTTGGTCGCCGTATTCTGTATGCTCTGGGAAGCATTCATGCCGTTGATGAATAATTCCAGCCAGTTCGCCGCTCCGTAGGTCAGATTTACATTCCCCTGTATCCGTTGGTTGATATCACCCGCGGTGTTGAGCAGGTCCGTGTCACGGAAATAGAGACCGTTCACCCCGAACATTGCGCCTGTCTGCGGCAGACTCTCAGCGGATATGACCCTGATGAGTCCCGTTTCACCCTGCAGGGCTGGTCCCATCGGCGAGGCGGCATATACTGCTGTACTGATACAGAACAATAATCCCCCCGTTATACTCAGAACCTTTTTCATACAACCTCCTCAACACATGTCTGCATTCTTTGTACAGGAGAAATGAGATCCAGTCAAGCCTGCTGTTGTTTTTTTTCAGGCCGTTCCTGAAAAAAGTTTTCGAAGAAGGAACGTATAAACAGCGGGTGGGAAGCCGCTGTCATAACGTTCTCACCGTGGTGAACGTGCCGCAGGCTAAGACCTCGTTACTCCGTTGCCGGGACATGGTGCCAAGTGCCCCTTCCGCGGGGGAGCGCAGGGTTGAGCATGTGTTCGACCTCCTCAGAATAGCCTGTGTTCCCGTGCACAAACAAGGGCGGAACCACGCGCAGCTGTTTTCCTCCTCCTTTTCGCGCACACATCATGAAGAGGTCCGCCGGCCTGTCCTGTTTCCGGTGTATAAACCGCAGGACTTCAACGGCAAACCCCCTGGTTTCAGACAGGAGTTCGTCCAGCCTTGAACACGGAAACATCATTATACAGTATCCTTTGGGCTTCAGCAGGTACCGCGCGGATTCGAACATATCCTCGAGGGTCAGCAGCTGTTCGTGATGGGCAACAGTCAGTCCCTGTTCTTTACTCAACCTGCCTGTTCCCTGTTTATAAAACGGAGGGTTTGTCACGATGGTATCAAAGGACTGGGGCTTGAACAGAAGCTTGTAATTCTTGATGTCCTCATGCAGGAATTCGACCTTCCCGGCACAGCCGTTGAGTTCCCGGTTCTGCTGGGACATCCCGTAGGCCGCCGCGTTTATCTCAACACCGGTGACATGGGTAACCTTCCGGCGCCGGGACAACAGGGTACTCACGACACCGGATGCCGAGCCCGCCTCAAGCACGTAGCCTGCCGCCCGTGCAGCCGCGAAGTGATACAGAATTACGGTGTCGATGTTGATCCGGTAGCCCTTCAGCGGCTGGTAGAATCTGAAATCAGGATAAATGATACTGTCGAGACTATGTTCCGCTTTCCCACGAGGCAAGGTATTCCTTCTGCTGTGGTGTCAGGGTATCGATCTTGATGCCGAGCGTCCTGAGCTTGATGACCGCGATATTCCTGTCGATGTCCTCGGGAACCGCGTAAACCTTCTTCTCGAGCTTGTGCGCATTGTTCTTCAGGTACTGGACGGACAGGGCCTGGTTTGCAAAACTCATATCCATGACACTCGACGGATGGCCTTCCGCTGCGGACAGATTCACCAGCCGGCCGTCCGCGAGAACATAAACAGCCCTGCCGTTCGGCAGAACATACTCCTCCACGAAGTTACGGATCTCCCTGCGCGACCGGGCTATGGATTTGAGCGTTGCCAGATCGAGCTCGACATTAAAATGACCGGAGTTGGCGACGATAGCGCCGTCCTTCATATTCAAAAATGCCTGTTTGCCGATCACCGCTATATCGCCGGTCACCGTGACAAAGATGTCGCCGATCTTCGCGGCTTCATTGATAGGCATGACCTGGTATCCATCCATAACAGCCTCGAGTGCCCGGATGGGGTCAACCTCGGTGACGATGACCCGTCCGCCCAGGCCGTTTGCACGCATTGCAACCCCCCTGCCGCACCAGCCGTAGCCGCACACGACGAATACAGAACCGGACACCAGGCGGTTGGTCGCGCGCAGAATTCCGTCAAGGGTACTCTGGCCGGTGCCGTACCGGTTATCAAAGAGGTGCTTGGTGTACGCATCGTTCACCGAGATGACCGGATAGGAGAGCTTGCCGTCCTTCGCCATGCTCCTGAGCCGGATGACACCCGTCGTTGTTTCCTCGGTGCCCCCTATCACCCGCTCGAGAAGCGCACCCTTTTTCGTGTGGATGGTGCTGACCAGGTCGGCGCCGTCGTCCATGGTGATGACCGGGGATGAAGCAAGTACGGAGTCAATATGCCGGTAATAGGTCTTCGTGTCCTCACCTTTGATAGCGAATGTCGGCACATCAAAATGCCTGACCAGTGACGCTGCAACGTCATCCTGCGTGCTCAACGGATTGGAGGCGGCAAGTGCGACGTCAGCGCCGCCGACCTTCAGTACCCGCATAAGGTTCGCGGTTTCCGTCGTCACGTGGAGGCATGCGGCTATCTTCAGTCCTTTGAGTGGCTTGCGCCTGGCAAAGTCTTTCTCGATAAGCTGCAGAACACCCATGGTTTTGTACGCCCATTCAATACGCTGTTTTCCGGTCTGTGCAAGCCGGATGTCTTTTACGTCATACCCCTTCATCTGTTCACCTCTTTTAAAAGTGCGTTTGTCTTATCCGTACGTTCCCACGTAAATTCCGGTTCCGTCCGTCCGAAATGCCCGTACGCAGCGGTCCTCCGGTACTTCGGCTCCAGCAGCCTGAGCTCCTTGATGATGCCTGCCGGGTCCATTCTGAAGACGCGGGAAACCGCCTTCTCCAGAGCACCGTTCTGCGTCTTCCCGGTTCCGAACGTGTCGATCATGATCGACACCGGGTCGGGAACACCGATGGCATAGGCGAGCTGGACTTCGCACCGGTCCGCGAGCCCTGCCGCAACAATATTCTTCGCTATATACCGGGCCATGTACGAGCCGCTCCTGTCCACCTTCGATGGATCCTTGCCGGAAAAAGCGCCGCCGCCGTGCCGGCCGAATCCGCCGTACGTATCGACGATGATCTTCCTTCCGGTCAGACCCGTATCTCCGTGGGGGCCCCCGATGACAAACCGTCCCGTGGGGTTGATATAGTACTTCGTATCCTTCCTCAGCAGGCGCGCGGGGACAATCTTTTTGATGACGTCCTCTACTATGGCTTCTTTTAATGTGTTGTTGGAAACATCTTCGGAATGCTGGGCCGCTATGACAATGGCCTTGACACCGACGGGCTTTCCGTTTTCATACTGGAACGTGACCTGCGACTTTCCATCGGGCCTGAGGAAGTTGAGCTTGCCGCTCTTTCTCACCTCGGCGAGTCTCTTCACCAGCGCATTCGCATACGATATCGGTGCGGGCATCAGGTTCTTTGTTTCGTTCGTCGCATACCCGAACATCATACCCTGATCGCCTGCGCCCAGCTTGTCCTTGCCGCGGTTGACCCCCATTGCAATGTCGGGGGACTGCTGCTTGACAGAGACGATAACACCGCACGACCTCCAGTCATACCCCATCTCCGGATCATCGTATCCTATATCTTTGATGACCTCCCGCGCAATATCCGAGTACAGAAGGTTGCCGCGTGTGGTTATTTCACCGGCAATCACCGCAAGGCCTGTCGTGACGAGTGTCTCGCACGCAACCCTCGAATACTTGTCCTGTGCGATCGCCGCATCGAGGATAGCATCCGACACCTGGTCTGCAACTTTATCCGGATGTCCTTCGGTTACAGACTCGGATGTAAATAAATAGTTGTTTTTCATCTCTCTCTCCTTTAATTGTTTTTCACCGGCCGGGAAATCCTGCCTCTCGACAAACCACGAACAGGCCCGTCAAGACTCCTGGGTATTCAGAAACGACATGAATTCCTTACGGCGGTAAATATAACGAGCACCATACAATCTATTTGCAGCATAGTCAAGCAGGTCAAAAGGATATATGTTCCGCGCAGCGGCTGCGGCCGGTGTCCGGAAACAAAGTATTATTCCTTGTGTACCCTCAGACTCTCCATATAGCTCTCGAGGATAAAGGTCGCTGCAAGCATGTCGACGACCGACTTTTTCTTTTTGCGGTTCACCCCGGAACTGTCAAGAATCTCCTCGGCCTGAACGGTTGTGTACCGCTCGTCCCACGGGACCACGGGAAGCGCGAAATGCTCCCTGAGCACTTCTATGAAAGCATCCACGTCCTTTGCCTTGGCCCCCTTCTCTCCCCGGAGCGTGTAGGGCATACCGATAACGATCTCTTCGACATGGTGCGCTGTCATGACTTCCCGTATCGTTTCAAGATCGTTCTTCAGCGATGTCCGTTTGAAGCTGCACACCCCCTGCGCCGTCAAGCCGAGTGCGTCATTCACGGCAAGCCCCATCCGTACATCCCCGTAATCTATCGCAAGCATCCTTTTCACACAGGGTAGCATGTACGATGAACACTTAAAAAGTCAAGCACACAGTTGATAATGCCATGCCCGGTGATTAAGTTTAAAATTACCATGACAGAACCTGAACTATGGAAAAATGTCCAGGCGGATATTTCGAACGAGACGCTGCACCAGCAGTACGTGAATGCGTGCGTCAAGTATAACCTGGAACATGAAGCACTCAAGCGGTACCAGGGACTGCAGGCAAGCAATCCGGCCATAGCGGCAAAGTATATCAAGCAGCTGACCACGGTCATGCAGTTCAAATTCATGCCCGCGCACGGAAGTACCGACGAACTGAAACCGAAACAAAATCTTCTCGTGCGGTTGTTCGGGTTTGAATATTCCATTCTGCTGACCGGGGTACTTTCCCTCGCCTACGGATTGATCGCGAAATCAACATGGCAGGACATTCTGGGACTCGTCATCATCGCCGGGTTCATGGGCTACAAGTACTACAAGGTCAAACAGGTCAAGCGCTGAGCGCTCAGTCTTCGGCCTTTCTCAACGCGAGCCGGGCCAGAAACCGCGCGTTGAACGAGGGATCGTCGGCAAGCTCGATGTGATGGATGTTCGAAAGGAGACCGTCCAGATCGACCGGGGGGAAATTCAGGATAAACCGTTTCAGTCCCGATATCACGCTGTCGCCGATAAAATAGGTGGCAGGCAGAAGGTAGGACGGTATCATGCCCAGAAATTCGAGATCCCCGGGATCCAGGTAATTGCCGAACGCACCGGCAATGTAAAGCCGGGAAGGCCTGCGTCCCGTTTGTTCGATAAGCATGGACAGTCCTGTGGCTATACTCGCTTTCGCAAGCTGAAAAGCACGGATATCCGACTGGTACAGGCATATCTCGCGATCCGGAGACCGGTAGAGCACAAATGCCTGTTCATCACCTTTGGTCACCACCCTGAGCGCAAGGTTGCCTTCGATGCGCCCGGCATCCAGCAGCTCCCCCTCGGAGGTTACGACTCCCGCCCGGACGAGTTCGGTCACTATTCTTACCAGGCCCGAACCACAGATACCCGCAGGCTCTGCGTCGCCTTTGACCGACAGATGAACGGCATCGTCCACAATGCGGACATCTTCGATCGCACCGCGCTGCGCCCTCATGCCGTGCCGTATCTCACCGCCTTCGAACGCAGGACCCGCAGGGGCGGAGCTGACCACGAGGCCCGTCCTGCCGCCTACCGCTATCTCTGCATTCGTCCCGATATCTACCAGGGCAGCCGTTCCGTCCGATGTATCCATGGTGCAGGCGAGTAGGGATGCAACCGTATCGCCGCCGACAAACCCGCCGATCAGGGGGAACACCGCGGCACGGCTGTCCTCCAGGCCGAAATACGAGGTCAGCGCGGGGAGACGGCGCCTGCCGGTAAAGAGGGGCGCGTACGGAGCCTTCGCAAGGCTTGCCACTGGGGTTCCGGTAAGGATGTGTTCCATCGTGGTATTCCCGGCGATAGCGATGCTTTTTATTCGCGTTCTGTCCAGACCTATTTCCCGGCTCATTGATTCTATCTCCCGGGTAACCGCATCGATCGTCGATCCTGTCATGCTGTCCAGCACGCTGCGATCAAGACCAGCCCTGATCCGGGAAACAACATCGGCACCATACGCACGCTGGGGGTTGAGCAGACTGTGCATGGTCATGATGGTTCCATCGGACAGATTCACGAAAGCCACAACGATACTTGTGGTACCGAGGTCTACGGCAATACCCGCATCAACCGGCTCCAGGGGATGCTCGAATGGTGCCTCCCGTTCCGCAGCAGCCTGGACTTCAATCACGAGGCCGTCAGGTATGCGCCGTTTTCTGCAGGCAAGCCGCACGCCATCATCGATTTCACTGCCGGATAAAACAGCCCGTTCCACGGTGTCCGGCGGCAGTTCTCCCTGCACGCGGACACGGCATTTTCCGCACCTGCCGAGCCCGGCACATGGTACATCAAGGACAACCCCGGCCTGTGCTATAAGTTCCAGAATATTGCCCGGGTTTTCAGCGTACACCGCGCAGGCACCGGTATGGACGACGATTCTTGCTCCAACGGACATGCAGTACCCCTTCACGCAGTGTGCACACAAAGAACAGGGCGATTTTGTGTGCGGTTCTGAAGGGCGATCCTGTGCGTACCTGTATTCAACAGAAAAAACGTGATTAAAAAGTGCGGGGCGGGAAATCCCCGCCCCGTATCATTAAAACTTGTAATTCACGAGCAGGGTGATCTTTTCGATATTGCCCGTGTACACCCCGTTCGCCGAGGGTTGCGCAAGACTGTTCGTCACGGTATTGTTTTCCGTGATGCTGTGGTCGAAGCCGAGACCGAGCGTCGTTGAGGGTGCGACCTGGTAATTGACTTCGGCAAAAACCTCGAGCTTGTTGAATTCGAGGTTCAGTGAATACATGTTGTCCAGCGGAATCCCCGAAGGATCGTACGCGACACCGCCTGCAAGGAGCCATTTTTGGAAGCCCTTGTAGCCGACCCACAGTTTTGAATTCAGGATGTCTTCAAATCCCGTGAGCACATACATGTCCCTGTCAGCAAGCGGGTTCGAGGCGTTGTAGAGCTGCACGTTGGATATCGAGCCGTTGAATACCATCGACGGGCTCTGACGCGCCATGCCTATCTGCAGGGAGTATGGAAGTGGCAGTTTGATCGGAGAACGGAGCACGTTGGATGACACGATGGCCCCGTTCACATAGCCGTCGGCAAAATACTGGCCGTTTGAATACCAATACGTCACAACCACGTTGTTCCACTTTCCGGCTGGCGGCCTGAACTCCATGTCCTGG
>JAJYYW010000332.1 GCA_021800575.1 bacterium | reverse complement strand
AACAAGACCATCAAGGACCTGGAACGGAAGATCCGGGAACTCCAGGTGGGGGTGATCGAGATACGGATGATACCCCTGAGCCAGCTGTTCGATAAGCTTACCAGGACCGCAACCAGGATAGCAAAGGAGCTCGGTAAAGATATAGAACTCGAATTTTACGGGGCGGACACGGAGCTCGACAAACTCATCATCGAGGAGCTGACGGACCCGATGATGCACATCATCCGGAACTCCATCGACCACGGTATCGAGTCTGCGGACGAGCGGGCTGCCGCCGGTAAGCCCGCCAAGGGCAAGATCACCATCCGTGCCTACCAGAAAGGCAACCACGTCCTCATCGAGGTGGAGGATGACGGCAGAGGGGTGTCGCTCGCCTCGGTCCAGCGTAAAGCCGTGGAGAAGGGGCTGCTTGCCGCATCGGCAAAACCCACGCGGGAAGAGCTTTTCAACATGCTGTTCCTGCCCGGGTTTTCCACGAAGTCCGATGTGAGCGAGGTTTCGGGCAGGGGGGTCGGACTCGACGTGGTCAAGACGAATCTCAGGCTTATCAGCGGTATGATAGATATCGAAACGCAGGAAGGCAGGTGGACACGGTTTACGCTGACCCTGCCGGTGACCCTTGCGATCATCCAGGCACTTCTCATCGAGTCGGAGGGAAAGCGCTATGCGGTACCCCTGAATTCGATCAACGAGAGCCTTTCGATCAGGGCGGGCGAGGTGCGGATCATTGAGAACAAAGAGGTGATCAAGCTCAGGGATACCGTTATCCCGGTTATCCGGCTTTCACGTTTCTTTAACTTCAGTGTCGCGCAGACAGATGCCCCGGAGGATTATTATGTGGTCGTTGTCGGGAGCGGGGAGCGCTGGATTGGTATCCTTGCGGACAGATTCGTCGGACAGCAGGATGTCGTGATCAAGCCTCTCGGCAAGCTTTTGAAGGGAGTCCGGGGGATAGCCGGTGCGGCCGACATCGGGTCCGGGGAGATCGTACTCGTGCTCGACGTGTCCGTCTTCATTGAAGAGGCGGTGAAGGTGTAACCATGTACGAACAGTTCTACGGACTGAAGGAAAAGGCTTTCAGCAAGACGCCGGACCCCCGGTATCTCTACAAGTCGCGCCAGCACGAAGAGGCCCTGGAGCGCATCCTGTTCGCCATCCAGGAAAAAGAACTTGCCGTGCTGACCGGGGATATCGGCTCCGGCAAGACGACGCTGTCCAGAACGGCCATGGATGCCCTTGACGAGAGCTCCCTGATCATCAATATCATCAATCCGAGGCTTTCCCCGACGCAGTTTTTGAAGACCATCGCAAAACGGCTCGGCATTCAGGACATCAGGTATTTCAAGCAGGACATCATAGAACAGATGAGCGAGCGGATAGCGCAATTGTACGAGGAGCACGTGACCCCCGTTGTCTTTGTGGACGAGGCACAGCTCATACCATCGAAGGAAACGATCGACGAGATACGCCTGCTGACGAACTACCAGCTCGACACCGCGAACCTGATCACGATCATCCTGATAGGTCAGACGGAATTCAGGGACAGGCTCCAGGCAAAGTATTACAACGCGTTCCGGCAGAGAATCGGTATGTCGTACCACCTCGGTCCGCTCAGCCGGGAGGACACGGGAAACTACATCAACTTCCGGCTCCAGGTTGCCGGCAGGACGGAACCCCTGTTTACGGATTCCGCCGTGGACGTGATCTATACGTACTCGAACGGCGTGCCCCGGACCATCAATACCATCTGCAACAATGCCTTGCTGTACGGGTACGGAGAAGAGCTTGGCACGATAGATGACCGTGCCATCAAGGCGGTCATAGAGGATATAAAAATAAGTCTGGCGTAACCTATGGATATCGCAAAACTGAGAAAAAAGGCAAAACAGCAGCAGACAAACAGGGAACACGGACCCGGGGAAACGGAGCAGAATTCTCCGGTCACCGCGGATCAGGCTCAGGCAGGAAGGCAGCCGGCCGCGGACACCGGCGCATCGTCGCGGGCGGCGATCCCGGAGGCAGCAGTGCAGCAGGTCGAGCAGGTCCGGGACGGCACGCCCGGCGGACGGCCCGCGAAGACAGATGCAGGTGCGCACGAAAAAAAGGCACCGGGGACGGCAACGGATGAACCGGCGTCATACGCCCCGGAGCACAAGGAGCGGGAGCTGCTGTGCTTCAGGCTCGGCGAGGAGGAGTACGCCATCGATTTGAGCACGATCAAGGAGATCATCCGGGTCAAGGAGATAACGCCGGTGCCCAACACCTCGGATTTTGTGCTCGGCATCACGGTGCTGCGCGGAGAGATCATCCCGGTGATCGATCTGCGGAAGCGCATCGGCCTTCCCTTCATGAAGTTTACCCCGAATACACGGTTTATTATAATTTCATTCGAAGGTGCGATAACGGGACTCGTGGTGGACACGATACCCAGTGTCAAGAGGGTTCCCGTCGGTTCCGTACAATCCGCCGACATGGTCGGAACCATTGATATACGGTTTCTCGCCGGCATCAGTACCAGTAAAGGAGGTCTTACCGTTCTGTTGAAGCTTGAAGAAATACTGAAACAGTCCGATATGCTCAAGGTATGAGAGACATGGCAGCGATACAGGAAAAGACAAACGGCCAGGCAGCAGGGGCACCGGAAAACAATGCCCA
>JAJYYW010000331.1 GCA_021800575.1 bacterium | reverse complement strand
CACAAGCCTCATAAAAATGGCGGATTTTCTAACGGGTTGAAATAAAAAGGGCCCCGGTGAAACCGGGGCCCTGATGTCTGTCTGTTTTTGAATTGTAGTTAGAACAACACCGTGAACCGTGTCACAAACGCAAAAACGCCGTCTGCCTTGCCGGTGGCATCCTTGAACACACCTCCCGGGATAAGGTAACCGGTCTGGAAGCCGAAGATGAAATTGTCTGACAATGTCGTATCAACACCGAAGTCAGCCTCATATCCAAGGTCACGTGCCGGTTTGCCCGCAGTCCTGCCTAAATATTGTGCGTAATTCACGAAATCGTTGGTCTCAGCATACATGAGCTGAAGTTTTGCTTTCAGAAAATCTGCAGGGATAAACTTGACCATGGGTGCGAAATACACGAAGTCGTCCTTGAGCACCGAGGTCGGAGGCATATAGGTATTGTTCAAAGAACCTGCAGCATTCAGACTTGCGTAGGTGGGATTGTTCAACGAGAGCGGCCCCCCGGGTGCAGCGAGCCCAGTGTTGTTGAACAGGATCAGACTTGAGTTGTAATCGTTGCTGAACGGGTAGGTCTCGATGTCGCTGCCGGAAGTACCGTTGGCGGGAGAGAACCCGATTTCCAGCACGTAATCAAGCGGGCTCATGCTGTACGTGCCCCTGAAGACACCACCCTGTGCATCGACAACCTTGAGTTTGTTGGTGCCGAGGACCGATTGCATGGCCTGTGACGCTGCACTCGATGCTGTAAACGGCATCAGGGAACCGGATATGTAGAAGTAATCAACCAGCAGTTTCAGGTTCTCGATGGGCTTTATGTCGGCATACAGCTCTGCATAATTGATATTTTTCTTGAACAAATTCTGTTCCTGGTGCTGCAGCAGCAATAACACGGTCGCTACCTTCGACGTATAACCGGGGATAAAGGTATACCAGTCGTCGTCATCGTACGGGTTGTTGATATTATTGCTCTTCATCTTTGCATAATTCAAGACGGTAATCAGCGGCCCGTCCTTACCCATGGGCATGGTCGCAAACTGTATCTGGTCTGCGGTGTTGCCGTAGAACGCATCGCCCCACTCGTTCTTGAATCCGTCTCCGTCATTGTAGTTCACACCGAGCCCGAACCCGTACGGCATACGCCCGATGGAGAAATCACCGACCGGGGAATGGTATTCCAGCCACACCCTGGTCACGTTGATATTGAGCAGGCCCGTTCCATCCGGTGTTGTAACGCTGCCGGGATAATACGCGGAGTTGTTCGAAGGATTGCCGTTATATACAGAGTTGCCCGGATCGACATTGTCTCCCCACAGTACATCATCAAGCATGTCGATCTGCGTTTTGATGACGATGTCTTCATTGATGTTCAACTGGGGTTCGAGGCGCAGCCTCTGGTAGAAATACGAGGTGTTTTCAGAATTCTTAAGTTCAATGTTATGGAAGTATACCTCGCGCGCCATGTAGTATCCCCCCAACTTTACATTGGAAGCGTCAAGAAGACCGGCAAAGGCGGGTGATGAAACAGACAACAAACCAATCAGAGATGTAGCAATTATGGTTAGAAACAGCAGCCGTTTTTTAACGTTCATAATCTACCTCCTTTTTTGTTCTTTTTAATGCAATACCTGCCCTATGTCAAGAACAATAAAACGCCACCTGTGATAAAAGTTTTTCCGCAAAAGCGCTCCGCAGCTGCGTTATCCGGCGTAGTGCTTTTTTAAAGCAACCTTGTTGATCTTACCGACACTCGTTTTCGAAATGGCCTCAACAATCTCGACACGGTCCGGTATCGCATAACGCTGGAGCTTTCCCTGTTCAACGAACGTGTTCATAAACGTCCTGATGTCCTCTCCGGCGACCTTATTTCTGAATTGCGGTTTGAGAACCACCAGTGCAAGCGGCCGCTCACCCCATTGATCGTTTGGGATTCCGATCACCGCGGCCTCGGCAACAGCCTCGTGCTGGCTGATCAGGTTTTCGAGCATCAATGACGAGACCCATTCACCACCGGTCTTAATCACATCCTTGATGCGATCCGTAATGAGTACATACCCCTCCCGGTCAATGGTGGCGACGTCTCCGGAATGCAGCCAGCCTTTTCTCCAGAGTTCCCTGGTCCGCTCGGGTTCCCTGTAGTATGCCTGCGTCAACCATGGTGTCCGAATGACCAGCTCTCCGTTCGTTGTACCGTCGTGGGGAAGCACGTTGTCGCTGCTGTCGACAATCTCGACTTCGCAGAGCGGGAAGGGAAGGCCTGTTTTTATAAGATAATCGAGTTTCTTCTCCGTATCCCATCCCTCCATGTACTCCTTGAGGAGCGCAAAGGTTACCGCGGGGCATGTCTCGGACATTCCATATGCAGCCCAGACCTTTATGCCGAGGTTCATCGCGGCCTGTGCCAATCCCCGCGGCAAGGCAGAACCGCCGATATCGAGCTGCCACCGGGAGAGGTCCACGGACTTTGCCAGGGGATGGCTGATCACCATCATCAGGATGGCGGGAACACAATGGCTGAACGTCACCTGCTCCCGCTGGATGAGCTTCAGGATGGCCTCGGGATCATAGCGGCCGGGATACACCTGCTTGGTCCCCAGCAGGGTGGCGACGTACGGTACACCCCATGCATGCACATGAAACATCGGGGTCAACGGCATATA
>JAJYYW010000330.1 GCA_021800575.1 bacterium | reverse complement strand
TGATGATGTAGGTGAATGCGGCAAGGCCTGCAGCGGCCGCGAGCGGAGATCCGCCGAAGGTTGTTCCATGGGTGCCGTAGTCGAACGCACCGGCAGCCGCCTGTGTTGCGAGTACCGCGCCCATCGGAACACCCCCCGCGATGGATTTTGCAATGGTGACGATGTCCGGGGTTATCCCGTAGTTTTCATAGGCGAACAGCCTGCCGGTCCTGCCGAGGCCGACCTGGACTTCGTCCAGGATCAGCAGGATGTCTTTTTCGCGGGTCTGTTCACGGACGAACTGCAGGTACTCCTGCGACGCGGGATAGATGCCCCCTTCACCCTGGACGGGTTCGAGGATCACGGCGCATACATCGTCGCCCAGCGCCGCTTGCAGGTCCTCCCGGTCGTTGAAGCGCACGTACCGGAATCCCGGGACCATGGGTTCAAAGCCGCGCTGGTATTTCTTCTGGCCGGTCGCCGACAGCGTTCCGTAGGTCCTGCCGTGAAACGAGTTGCTCGCACTGACGATCACGTACCGTCCTGTCCCGTGGTTCCTGGACGAGTACAGCCGTGCAAGCTTGAGCGCGCCCTCGTTCGCCTCGGCGCCGCTGTTGCAGAAAAACACCTGGTCCGCAAACGAATGCCGCGTCAGCATCTGCGCAAGCTTCGCCTGGGGCTCGGTATAAAAATCGTTGGTAACGAGGATAAGTTTTTTTGCCTGTGCCGTCAGCGCCCGTATGACATCCGGGTTGGAATAACCCGTATTGGCAGCCCCCCGTGCACCGAGAAAATCCATGTAGCGTTTGCCGGTGTTGTCCCACAGGTAGATGCCCTTGCCCCGGGTGATGACCAGGGGTATCCGCTTGTAGGTGTGCATGATGCACGCATCGGTTATTGCTCTGGTGTCAGTGTTTTTCATTGCTTTCATCCCTTTTGCATTGTTCATAGTGAATTTTGAATTTTTCATTTTGAATTTTTAATCTTGAATTTCTTTGTCTCCGTCACGTTATCTCGGTCCCGACGCCTTCGGGCGTGAATATCTCGAGCAGAACAGCATGGGGAATCCGCCCGTCGATGATGTGACACTTCTTGACACCGTGCTTGATCGCTTCCACCGCATACCGCACCTTCGGGATCATGCCCCCCTTGATGACGCCGGAGCTGATGAGGTCTTCGACGTCGCCCGACCGTATGCCGGGCATGAGCTTGCCGTTCTGATCGAGCACGCCGTCAACGTCCGTGAGCATGATGAGCTTTTCCGCCTTCAGGGACGATGCGATCGTTGCAGCCGCAACGTCGGCATTGACGTTAAACGCCCGGCCGTCGTCACCCACGGCGACCGGTGCGATGACCGGTATAAAGTGGTTCTGCTCCAGGGTCCTGATGATCTTGGTATCCGCGCTGACGATGTCACCGGTTCTGCCCATGTCGAGCAGGTCCCCGCTCTCGCGGTTCTTCATCTGCACCATTTTTGCCACCAGGAGCTTCCCGTCCTTTCCGCTGATGCCCACGGCCTTGCCGCCGAGATGGTTGATCAGGCCCACGATCTCCTTGTTGATCTTACCCACGAGGACCATCTCTACCACGTCCATGGTTTTTTCATCCGTGACGCGCAGTCCGTCGATGAACCTGCTCTCCTTGCCGAGCTGTTTCAGCAGATCATCGATCTGGGGTCCCCCGCCGTGCACGACCACGGGCTTGAGGCCAATGTACCACATCAGGATGATGTCCCGGGCGAAATTGTTCTTCAGGGCCTCGTCGAGCATGGCGTGCCCGCCGAACTTGAACACGAACGTTTTTCCGTAAAAGGTCCTGATGTACGGCAGTGCCTCGATGAGAACCGATGCCTTTTGTATATTCTGTTCCATGGTTACAGGATGTACTTGCTCAGGTCCTCATTCTTCAGAATGGGGTTGAGTTTGTCGGCGACATACGTCTGGTCGATGGTGAACGTACCGTTCCGGTACTTCGCGGTGTCGAAGGATATGTCCTCGAGCAGACGTTCCATGACCGTGTGCAGGCGCCGCGCCCCGATGTTCTCGAGCCGGTCGTTGCTGATGCTCGCAATCTCCGCAATCTTCTCGATGGCGTCCTTCGTGTACACGAGCTCAACCTTTTCTGTCTTCATCATCTCGATGTACTGCTTGGTGAGGGCGTTGTCCGGCTCCGTCAGGATCCTGACGAAGTCCTCCTTGGTCAGGGGCTCGAGCTCGACCCGGATGGGAAACCGGCCCTGGAGTTCCGGGATGAGGTCCGACGGCTTGCTGACATGGAAGGCCCCCGCGGCGATGAACAGCATGTGATCCGTCCGTACCATGCCGTACTTCGTCATGACCGTGGTGCCTTCGATGAGGGGCAGCAGGTCCCGCTGTACGCCCTCGCGGGAAACGTCCGGGCCGTACCCGGATTCCTTGCTTGCGATCTTGTCGATCTCATCGATAAAGACAATGCCCGATTCCTCGACCTTGATGATGGCCGCGCGCACGACCTTGTCCATATCCACGAGCTTTTCGAGCTCCTGCTGGATGATGATCTCCCGCGCCTCCATAACCTTGATCTTCTTCTTCTTGGTTTTTTTCGGAAGCATGTTCTCGAACATCTCCCGCAGGTTGAACTCCATCTCCTCGTTTCCCATGCCCGAGAACACCTCGATCACCGGCATGGGCATGTACTGGAT
>JAJYYW010000329.1 GCA_021800575.1 bacterium | reverse complement strand
GAGAAACATAGGCAAGAGGAACAGGCTTCCGAATATGCCGAGGCTGAAAACCATGGAGAGCAGAGAGTTGGCGGAAAGATTTATGTCCTTTAAAATCTTCAGATTCACCGCCGGATTGTCCGACAGCAGTTCTTTTATGATGAATATGATGGAGGCAATCCCGGAAATGATCGTCAACGTCACGATATAGTTTGAAGAGAACCAATCTTTATATTGCCCGTCCGTCAACACGATCTGCATTGCACCGAGGCCGATGGTTAGGAACAGTATACCGAACCAATCGACGCCACCTTTCAGCTTCTGGATAAACGGAGGATCCTCGATGAACAGATACAGGAAAATCAGATTAATGATGCCGATGGGGAGGTTGACAAAGAATATCCACGGCCATGAATAATTGGTCACAATCCATCCTCCGAGATAAGGCCCCACTGCCGGTCCGAGGACAATGGCAAGGCTGAATATCGCCATTGCCGTCCCCTGTTCTTCCCGTGAGAATGTTTCTGCAAGAATTGCCTGCGCAAGAGGGATCAATGCGCCGCCGCCCATGCCCTGCAAGAGACGGAATACGACGATGGAGGGCAGGTTCCATGCAAGTCCGCACAGGAGTGAACTGACCGTAAACAGAAGCACCGACAGCATATAGTAATTCTTTCTTCCCAGGAGAGAGCTGAAAAAGTCGACCAGCGGCATGAGGATAACGCCGGACAGCATGTAGCCGGTTATTACCCAGGTTATCTCTTCAATAGACGCCGACATGGACCCCTTAATGTAGGGCAGTGCTACATTGACAACGCTCATGTCGATGCTGAACAGCGTTGTGCTCGGTATAACAGCAAGCGTGACCAGCCATTTATTGGTTGTCTTCATAGCTTTTGTCCGATGCATGTGCGATCAAAACGTACGGGTAAACCGAAAGACCGGGATACAGCGGCGTATCCGTGTACGACGCCTTGTCCAGCACGATCTTGACCGGGACCCTCTGGACGACCTTGATAAAATTACCGGTCGCATTCTCGGGTGGGAGCAGGCTGAACGCAGAACCACTGCCGGACTGGAAGCTGGCGACATGCCCTCTGAATATTTTTCCCGGATACGCATCGACCTTTATGATGACCGGGGAGCCTATCTTTATCTTATGAATGTCTGTTTCTTTAAAATTGGCTGCAATCCATACATGGTCAAGATTTACAATACTGAGGTATGGTATGCCGGGCATGACGTACACACCCGCGTTGACGTTCTTCTTGGTAACATAGCCGTTACAGGGAGCATAGACCGTCGTTCTCTGTAAATTTATCCGTGCCAATGAGTAGCCGGCTTCCAGTGCCTTTGTTGCGAATGTTTTTGTTTTCAATTCCTCTTTCAGATTTTCAATACTTGTCTCAATCTGACGGACGGTGGCCTGATCGGCCTTTACTTTTGCCGAGCTGATCTCGTACCTGGTTTTCATTTCATCGTACGATAGTTTTGACACGGCATTGTTCTTCCACAGGCTTGCGTAGCGTGCTGCATTTTCTTCATTCAAGGTATTCATCGCAGTGTCTGCTTTTAATTCATATCCGGCCTTCATGAACATTTGTTTCTGGATACTGATGGATAAGGATATTTGCTTCAGTTCGTTTTTACCGGCCTGATACCGGGCATCCGCCCTGTAGGTGTTCTCCGTATAATCTGACGGATCGATTGTAAATAACGGGTCGCCAGTCTTTACATATTGATTGTCGCGCACAAACACCTTCAGAACCTGCCCTTTGACCTGCGGTGCCACCGGCACGATAGCACTGCTTCCTTCTACAAAAGCATCATCCGTATCGATGTGGGTGAGCATGAATCTGATTGTAGGGATCTCCACGATCAAGCCGATGATGACGACCAGGGCAGATACTGTCAGGATCACTCTTTTTTTCGTTTTGTTGTTTGCCTTTTTACCAATTGACTTATTTTCCAGGGTTTTATTTTCCATATGTGTTCCTCCCTATGCTTCGTTCAAGTTTTGCACGGCTTATTTCATAGCCGTACAATGCGTTATAGTATTTCAATTCTGACTGCGTAAGGTACGTTTGCGCGTCCAAAACCTCGGTCGATGTTACCAGCTGCTGGCCATACTGAAGGTTTGTTATCCGGTAGTTTTCTTTTGCCTGTGCGAGTGCTGTTTCCGAAGTGCTGATGTCCTGCGCTGCGGTATCCAGCTCTATAATATTACTCTGTACCTGAAGTTTTACCGCGTTCATAAACGCATGAAGCTGGTTTTTTATTGCTGACTTGGTATAATCCGCCTGTTGTGCATTATCGTTCGTCTTGAGCCAGTTGAATATCGTCCATTTTATACCGATGCCGACCATCTGATTGTATTGATTCTGGTACTCATTGCGTGCCGCAAGGCCGTCTTGCCCTGCCTGGGTATATGCAGCGAATGCAAAGATGTGCGGGTAATATTCGCTCTCCGCAAGCTTTACGTGCGTAGCTGCCTGCTGTACCCGTATACCCAATGCCTTGAGTTCAGGTCTGTTCTGCAGCGCTTCATCCGTCAATGCTGCATGATCATAGCTGGCTGCAGTCACGGATGTAATATCTTCCAACTGTACGTCCTTGGCCAGATCCCTGTTTAATAGTGTATTGAAGTTTGCTCTGGCAATACTCAGATTTGCTTCTGCCTGAGACT
>JAJYYW010000328.1 GCA_021800575.1 bacterium | reverse complement strand
TGTACCCTGCCTCCCTTTGTTAAAGGGAGAAACAAAAAAATAGACTTATTGCTTCTCACCTATGTGGATTTTCTGGTGCGTCTTTGTTTTTGTCTCCAGATACGTCAGCCCTCCCTGTGCAAACAGTGCCCGGAATTCCTTTGTGCTGTAGAGCTTCACGTGATCGGGCTCGAAGAGCCTGCCAAGCAGGTCCATAATCTTGATAAGTATGGTGTCCGCGGTCGGGTCGAGCAGGTATGCGAAAATAGGGACAACGACCGTTTTTTAAGTCCCCCCTGCGCCCTTCTTTTTAGAGGGGAAAAGAAAATACCCCCTCCCGCCGACGGCGTTACACCCCGAACTCCCCTACCTTCAAGCGGATAACACTGGAGTTTCTGTTCGGGGCAGATCAGGCCCATGCTTTAAGCACGTTTCCACTGTAAAGATAATTTTTTATGTGTAGCGGCGCAATCTCTCAGATACATATTCATGAGCGTCTGATAAGGGATACCCAGGTCCCGGGTCAGATCTTTAAAATACTGGATGGTACCTTCGTCCACCCGGATGGTAATCTGACGTTTGAGCTTGCTTGCATAAGGGTTTTTTTGTGCTTTGGAAAAATTGTATTCTTTTCTCATCGCTGTCACCTCCTCCAATATTGTTTTTCTTCTTTTCTGGTCGCTTTTCGGGCAGAAATTATCCTTATTACTTCATCGTTTTTCCGATAGCAATGGCAAACAAGCAGGATCCGAAACTTTGCACTTAAACCGAGGATAACGAATCTATCTTCTTCGCGGGAGTGATCCGGGTCATGAATCAACAGGGCGTTTTCATCAAGAAAAACTGTTTGTGCTTCTTCAAAAGAAACTCCGTGCTTCTTTTTATTGATTACATTCTTCCTGCCATCCCATTCAAATACAATATTGGGCATACTTACAATGTAAATATACTGTAATTTATTGTCAAGCTATCCTCCAAGGGGACAACCAGATCAGGCTCAAAATCGATGTTCATGAAAGTGTGATGAAGCGTACCACGGCAGAGATCCCGCCTCGGGCCTCTCCTCAGAGGAGAGGAAACCTCCTTCTCCCCCTTATCAGGGAGAAAACGCAGACACTTCAGCGCGAGGCGGGGTCCACGAACGTCCGGCAGTTGTACTCGATGTCCCGGACAAAGAATTTCGCATAGGTGTACTCCCCCTGCGGGGTATGCCAGATGGCTTCGGCTGAAACCGGGACCTTTCTCCCGTCAACCTCTCTGTACTCTTTCACCGGCGTCGACCACGGGTACGAGAGATAGGTTTTCCCGTCTTCGGAAAGATACCGGTCTTCCGAGACAAGATCGATCAGTGCTCCGTCCTCTCTGAAGGACAGTGTTGCCGTGATCGTGTTCCCCTGGTTGGTGAATACCACCTGAACCGTGAACTGATCTACGGTCTTCCACTGGATCTTTTTATCGATCAAGGTAGCTGGCGCCATCAGGCACATATCGTTGAACAGGGTGACCGTCTCACCGCGGGTCATCTTCTCTCCGCTCGCATTGACCACCCGCAGCAGCGAGGCCAGCTTGATCTGCATGGTCGCGCTGTTCCCGACGTACCGGTGCAGGCCCTCGACCGGGATTCCGAACAGCGACGACCTGATGTAGAACAGTCGTGCGGGCTCATCGTAGAAATTGTACTGATCGGCAAGGATGTCCATCCATTTCCCCTGCCTCTTCAGCTTCATGCTGCCGGAGAACTGCGCCCTGAAGTTATGTACCCTCGGTTTGCCCGGCGCACCGGCATAATGGAGATACCTCTGCACAGGCACGGGCAGGTGCGCCATGTCGTGCGTGGTAAGGACCGGCATGCTGCTGTTCGGGTGCAACCGCTTCAGCACCTCTGTTTTATATTGGCTCCTGTAACCGGATAAAAAGCACTTCATATATGTCCTCGCTTGCATCCTCTTATCAAAGTACTATTGCTTTTTCGCCATGACCTCGAGGACAAGGCCGCGGCCGAATATGGACGTTGCGCCTCGGGTCTTGATATCGAGGGGCTCCAGCCCTGCCTGGAGCAGCGCTTTCCTGACCTTATGGATGCTCCGTGCGTGGAGCCACACACCCTGGCGCATCGCATTGCCGACCTGCGCCCAGAAGCGTAAAAAGCCTTTGTGCGCGGTCGTGAAATACAGGGTCCCGCCAGGCTCAAGATACCCTGCAAGCCGTACGATCAGCCTGTCAAGGTCAGGCACATACTCGAACGACGAGAAGGCGCAGATATGGTTGAACCTGCTGTCAAAGTTCATATCCATGATATCCCCTGCCCTATACCCGATATTCGACAGATGTTCATCCTGCGCCTTGCTCTTCAGGATCCCGAGCATCCTGTCTGACATGTCCACCGCAACGACCTCTTTTGCCCTGCGTGCAAGCTCGAGCGTGTACAGACCTGTGCCGCTCCCGATCTCAAGCACCCTGTCCGATTCCTTCACGAACGACGGAAGCCGCGCGATCACTGCCGCGTGTTCGGCCTTTCGCAGAACGGATATAAGCCCTGAGTTCTGCTCTTTGTCGTACGACCCTGCTATGCCGTCATAGAACGCAGCGACCGGTCCGTGCGAAGGGCCATCCTGTACTGGGGTCATGACCGGTTGTTCGATAAGCTCCGCAAGAGGAACTATCCTGAGTCCCTTGGCCTGGATACCGGTGATCACCTGCTCCATTTCCCTGAGCCACGGAC
>JAJYYW010000327.1 GCA_021800575.1 bacterium | reverse complement strand
GTGATGAAGGGCTACTACAAGAATCCGCAAGCCACGAAAGAAACGCTGGACAAGGATGGATGGCTGTACTCCGGTGATATCGGGTTTGTGGACAAGGAAGGGTACCTCCATATCACAGACCGGAAAAAAGACCTTATCGTGACTGCAGGCGGCAAGAACATAGCCCCCCAGCCCATTGAGAACAAGCTGAAAATGAATATGTATATCGAAGAAGCAGTCATGATCGGAGACAAGCGGCCGTACTGTGTTGCGTTGATCGTACCGTCGTTCGAAGTGCTGAAAGACGTTGCAAAGCGCGAAGGTATTCCGTACACGAACGAGAAAGACCTCATCGAGCAGCCCCGGGTAAAAGAGCTGATAGAGGCCGCGCTGAATGAAACCAACAGCGGGCTGGCAAAGTATGAAACCATTAAGAAGTTTGCGCTGATTCCACAGTTGTTCTCCCAGGAAACAGGAGAGCTGACGCCGACGATCAAGGTTAAGCGCAGTGCGGTGGAAAAAAAGTACAAGGACGTCATCGATCAGCTCTACAATGCATAACCGCTTTTTTTGTTCGACACAGAAGGGGGCGCGGCTCATTGCCGCGGCCCCTTATATTGAAGAACCACGCTGTTTACAGTGTGGTTCTTCGTCGGTATGGGGTATGTTTATCGTATAGTCCGCCTTGACACCGCTATAAATAGCGTGGATTACGGCGAACACCCATTAACGGTGAGCCGCTCAAGAAGTTTGCGAAGGGTAGGGGGCTTAACGTCGTCCAGGTGTACCGCGATATGGCAACCGGGAAAAACTCTAACCGGCCGGCACTTAATAAAATGCTCAAAGACGCGCACCGGCACGCCTTTGACGTGATTGTCGTGTGGTCCTTGGACCGCCTGTCCAGGGAAGGCATGAGCCGGACCGTGCAGCTCATCGAAATGCTCGAGCGCATGAACATTGCCGTTATCAGCTACACTGAACCATATCTTGACACGACCAATGAGCTTGCCCGGAACATCCTGCTGGCCGTGGTGTCCACCTTGGCAAAAGCAGAACGCGAAAGAATCAGCGAACGGACCAGGGCAGGCCTGGCCCGGGTAAAGCGCTCCGGGAAGAAGCTCGGCCGGCCGCCTGTTGCATCAAAGAAGCGCGCCGAAGCGTTGAAGCTGGTTAAGGGTGGTATGAAGATAATGGCGGCAGCCCGCCGTGTCGGAGTCAGCTACCAGAGCGTTTTAAACTGGAAAAACGCTGTCAATAAAAGGGGTGTCAAAAACAGGGCCGCGGCTTCCCTCTGAAAAGCTCGAACTCAAAAGGTGTCAAATAAACGGACGTTTATTGGACAGAGGGCTCAACCGACAAACCTTGAGAATCTTCGTGGGACTACTTTACATTATCAACTACAGTTATGTAGCACAAACAGAAAATAATTCTTGACAATTGTCGGTATTTTTGTTTTTTTATAATTAATCGAGAATCTTGAAGTGACTCTATCTACCGCCGAAACCAGATTTGTTTAAATTTTCAATACCGGAAAAGGATTTTTGAGATATAAACAATTAGATACCGGAGGGGTTCATGGAAGATTACAATAAGAATCCACGTCCTCAAGATACTTCCCAATGGAAATCACTATCCATTATTTTTATAGTCCTTTTTCTTCTCGTTTCTGCAACATCTGCTTTTTACATAACCAATCTCATCAAGGGAAAAAATAATGCGGTCTCCCAAAACTCTCTGTTGCAGCAGCAACTCGCAGCAATAAAGCAGATAAAAGAAGCAAAAGACATCCCCCGAGTACGATTTCAATTACTTTCCCAACAGCTTTCACAGCTCAATACAACAAATAATGAACTCAGAAAGGAATTAATGGCATGTAAAAAACATATAAAGAAATAAGGAGAATAACAATGTCAAAAAGGGTTATTTCATTTTTTATTTTTTGTTTATTTTTCTGTCTTCCTTATGTTGTTTATGCCCAAAGTCAGGCTGTTTCAACATCTTCATCTGTGGATATGAACACCGGATCGTTTGTTACCAGTATACCTATAAAAGTTCCTGTTGGTATCGGGAACGTACTGCCCAATTTATCGCTTTCATATAGCTCAGAGAATATCGGAAATAGCTCTTTAGGCGTTGGATGGAATATAGCAGGACTTGGCTACATTCAACGAAGCACGAAACATGGCGTTCCTACTTATACATCAAATGATGAATTCGTATTTTCGCTGCCTATGGGCGGAGGTGAATTGGTTCAGATCGGGACAAATCAATATGAAGCAAAGATCGAGGGTTCATTTTTAAAGTTTATTTTCAATGGCACATATTGGGAGGTGTGGGACAAAAATGGTACTGAATACAGACTCGGGTATACTGCCGACTCAAGGATAGACAACAATTACGGTACCTTCCAGTGGAATCTTGATAAAGTCATTGATACAAACAGCAATTATATGACAATTCAATATATTTCTGACTCTGGTCAGAAATATCCATCTACGATATACTACACGGGTAACGAAGCTACAGATTTGCCACCGCAGTTTCATGTGAATTTTGTTTATGATACTTCACAGAGACCCGACTCATTTTTTAGCTACATAAGCGGTGCATTGATTGCAACAAATTTTAGGCTATCAGGTGTTGATATATATGTAGGTTCTACGCTCCAAAAGCATTATGAGTTTGATTATACAGATTGGAATAATGCGCATGCATCGATTAATTCAGTAAGAGCGAGAAGTTTTCTTATCAA
>JAJYYW010000006.1 GCA_021800575.1 bacterium | reverse complement strand
GCTGGGTCCTGGAAATGGTCGAAATGAGCAGGCCGAGTCCCAGTGTCGTCAGCATGAATAACGCTGACAGCAGGAATAACAGCACAAAACTGCCGTGCAGCGGTATCCGGAACCAGAAGATCGAAACCATGGTGACGAGCGTGATATCGACCAGACTGATGATCGCGAAGGGCAGGAGTTTGCCCACGATGAGCTCCAGGGGCTTTATCGGCGTGACAATGAGCTGTTCGATGGTGCCCCGTTCCTTTTCCTTGACGATCGCCATGGAGGTCAGCACCGTGCTGATGATCATGAGCACGAGCGCAAAAACGCCGGGCACCATGAAGTCCCTGCTCTTGAGGGTCGGGTTGTACCAGACCCGCTGCCGGATATCCAGGGGATGAAACGGCTTCAGTCCGTTTCTGGCCATGTCCGCATCCGAAAGTTCGAGAGCCCTGTTGGTTATGATCCGCTCCAGGTAGGAGCGCACCAGGGTGGCATAAATGGCATTCGATCCGTCGATGATAGTCTGGAAGTGTGCTTTTTTCCCAGCGTTGATGTCCCGCTCAAGCCCGTCGGGTATGACGACCCCGACCATGGCTACACCGTCATCGAGGGCCTTCCTCACATCACGGATGGAAGGCACCCTGTCATGGATGATGAAATACCCCGAGGCAGAAAGGTCATTCAGGATGGCCCTGCTCTGCATACTCTGATCCATGTCACAGACGACGACCGGTACGGACTTCACATCCAGTGTTGCCGCGTAGCCAAACAGGGTGAGCTGTATGATAGGGGCCATGAACGCTATGAACAGCATGCGCTTGTCACGGCGCAGCTGGATGAACTCTTTGCGCGCAATGGCTTTTACCCGTAGGAGAAATACGTGCCACCTGGTCATATCAGTCCAGGCTCTTCTTTGTTTTGATAATACACAGGGTCAGTACGATGACCGATATCAGGACCATGATCAGGATCTGGGGCATGAGGACGGACACGCTCGAGTCTTTGAGGAAGATCCCCCGCAGGATGACCAGGAAATATTTCGCCGGGACAATGTACGAGAAAATCTGCAGCGCCAGGGGCATACTGCTGATGGGATAGATGAACCCCGAGAGCAGCAGCGAGGGCAGCATGGTTCCCACAAAGGACATCTGCATGGCGACCTGCTGGGATTTTGTGACTGCAGAAAACAGAAAGCCTATGCCCATGGCACTCACCAGGAACAAAAACGTCGTAACAGTGAGGAGCAGCAGGCTTCCCTTCAGCGGTACATGGAAGACGAGGACGGCGATCAGAGTGACGAGCGCGACCTGGACGAAACCGATAATGATATAGGGTACGAGCTTGCCGATGATGAGTTCATAGACCCTGACCGGCGAGACAATGAGCTGTTCCATAGTTCCCCGCTCGTACTCGCGTGCGACACTCTGCGATGTCATGAGGACACCGAGGATCATGAGAATGGTGGCGATAAGCCCCGGTACAATAAAGTTTTCCGTGCGCAGTGCCTGGTTATACCAGATCCTGAGCCGCTGCGATAACAGGGGAAAATTATTCAGCAGGCTTGCTGCACCGTGCTCGTTCAGGATGCGCTGCGAGATATCGAGGGAGTACCCCTGTGCGGCGGCGATGAAGTACCCGAGGGCAACGCCACCGACATTGGAATCCGTTCCGTCGATAAGAACCTGGACCGGTGCGGTCGTGCGTGCGTTGATATCATCGGCGAAGTGGGGAGGTATGATAACGCCAATCTTGATGTCGCCCTTCTCGAGCAGGGCATCAAGCTGTGACCTGCTGCCGGTATTGTTGTTAATAACGAAGTACGATGACGCTGTTACCGCACGAATCAGCTGTCTGCTCTCCTGGGTGTGTGACTGGTCAAAAACGCCCATGGGGATATGCTTGATGTCGAAACTGATGGCGTAGCCGAACAGCAAAAGCTGGATAATCGGGATCATGATGACCACGGCGAGGCTGATGGGGTCCCGCATGATCTGGATGAATTCCTTCTTGATAACCGGCCTGAGCAGGCTATGATGCTGCACGGTTGTCCTCCTGTTGTATCAGGCTGATAAAGATGTCCTCCAGGGACGGCGGGATCGTATTGATCCGGGTGACCGGTATGCCGTGCTGCTGCAGGAGCCGGCTTATGTCGTCCATCGTCTGACGGACGCCATCTGAGGACACCGAGGTAACGGCATGGATCAGCCTGCCGAAGAACGACACCTCGTCAATAACCGACATTTCCCTGATGAGCCCGAGCGCATCGGAGGGGGAGTCCGTATCGAGTTCTATGATGGTCCCCTTCATACGGCTGCGTTTTATCTCGAGCGGGGTACCGGATGCGACCATCTTACCGTTGTAGATAAACCCGAGCCTCGTACAGTTTTCCGCCTCATCCATGTAGTGGGTGGTCACGAACATGGTCATGCCCTTCTGCGCGAGATCGTAGATCAGATCCCAGAACATTCTGCGCGAGTCCGGATCCACACCCGCGGTTGGTTCGTCGAGGAACAGGATCTTCGGCTCGTGGATCACCGAGCAGCCCAGTGCGAGCCTTTGCTTCCAACCGACGGACAGGGCGGAGGTGATGGTGTTTTCGCTGCCCTCGAGTCCCGTCAGCCGGATGATCTCGCGTTTTCTCTCCTTTAACCTGCTGTTCGCTATGCCGTAGATGTTTCCAAAAAAATCTATATTTTCGGAGACCGAGAGGTCGCTGTACAGCGAGAATTTCTGGGACATGTACCCGATGGACCGCTTGACGTCGTCCGGCTGGGTTGCAATATCGAAACCGGCGACTGTTGCAGAACCGGAGGTCGGTAACAGCAGGCCGCACAGCATCTTGACGGTTGTGGTCTTGCCTGCACCGTTGGGTCCGAGAAAACCGAATACCTCTCCCTGCTTGACACTCAGGTTGATGCTGTCAACGGCAATAAAATCGCCGAATAATCTCCTGAGGTTGATCGCCTCAACCGGGTATCCGGTCATACCTGCTCCTGTTTAATGATCGACACAAAAACGTCTTCGAGCGTCGGCTGCGTAAACCCTGTTTGCTCCACCGTAATGCCGCTGCTGCCGAGGATGTTCCTGACACTATCCGCGTATCCGGCGTCGGGTTTGTCGACGGTAATGTGGATTCTGTCTCCAAGAATATGCACATGGCGGTAGGCATCGCTTGAAGCGAGTACTTGTTTTGCACGCAGGGGCTCTTTCAAAACGACCTCGAGCATGGTACCTCTGACCAGCGTTTTGATGTGCTGCGGCGTATCAATGACCGGCAGGGTGCCGTTATTCATGAGGCCGATGGTCGAACACCGGTCTGCTTCGTCCATGTACGGCGTGGAGAGCAGGATTGTCATGCCCTGGTGCAAAAATGAGTCAAGGATCTGCCAGAACTCCCGGCGCGACACCGGGTCAACCCCTGTTGTCGGTTCGTCGAGGATGAGCAGCTGCGGCTGGTGGATCAGGGTGCACGCAAGCCCCAGCTTCTGCTTCATGCCGCCGGAGAGCTTACCGGCGAGCCGCTTGGTGAACTGATCAAGGTTGGTAAATTTGAGGAGGTAGTTCTTTTGCTGTATAAAACGGTCTTTGTCGACGGAACGCAGGGATGCGAAAAATTCAAGGTTTTCTTCTACGGTCAGTTCTTCATACAGGCTGAACCTCTGGGGCATATAGCCCAGCATCATGCCGGTCTCAGCTTTCAGGCGTATCGCGTCTGTTTCGAATATGTGGATCGAACCCCCGTCCGGCGCCATGACACCGGTGATCAGGCGCATGAGAGTGGTTTTGCCGGCTCCGTCCGGACCAATGAGACCAAACAGTTCGCCCTTCTTGATATGCAGGTCAACGCCGCGCACGGCCTCTGTCGTATCAAACGATTTCTTCAGCCCCGATGTTTCAACGGCAAACATATCAGATCACCTCACGGGAGCCCGCATCCCGCCCTTGTCCCCAACCGGGGAAGGGACGCCTGTGGCCTTCTCCCTTGGGGAGAGAACCACGGTAGAGGATGTGCTCTTTTTATATGCATTACTTTGCTTCGAACACCGCATCGGCGGGCATGCCGGGCTTAAGGATCATGTCCTGATTATTTATATAAACCTTGACCGCGAACACCAGCGATGTGCGGTCTTCCTTGGTCTGGACATCATGCGGGGTGAATTCTGCCTTGTTGGCTATCTGTTCGACCGTTCCTTCAAAGGTCCTGTGAGGAAAACTGTCGACCGTGATCCCGACATGCTGGCCAAGCCGTACTCTTCCGAGGTCCACATCGCTGACGTAGATCTTTATCCATGGCCGGTTGAGGTTGCCGAGCGTGTAGACGGTTGATCCCGGCATGACAACGTCGCCACGCTCGTAATTCTTGGTCAGGACAACGCCGGTGATCGGCGAGGCTATCATACTTTCATCGTACTGGATCTGTGCGAGCTTCAAGGCGTTTTCTGCCTCCTGTTGCATCGCGACTGCAGCATGCAGCTGCGCCCTGGTTGCATCCGTCTGCGATTGGATCAGATCGAGCTGCTGCTGCGAAGCACCGCCTCGCTTGTACAGCTTTTGGATACGTTTCAGGTCTGTGCTCAGATAGTTCAACTGTGCCCGGGCAGATGCGATCTGCGCGCGTGACGCTGCAAGACCTGCCTGCGCGCGGTCCTTCTCCGCAGTCAATTCACGTGTCGTGAGCCTGACCAGGACTTCGCCCTGGTTGACGGCGTCGCCCTCGTCGACGGCAAGCCACCCGATCCTGCCCGGGATTTTTGATGCAACATCGTACTCGGTGACCTCGATGGTCCCGCTGCCGGTCACCCGGTTTGCGTTCTTGTTTGAGCACGAAACAGCAAGCAGAACGAACATGCCGGCCACGACAGAGGAGATCGGCCGTACTCTTTTAATTGTCATGATAGTCTCCCTTACTGAGGTTTTCTTCCGTCTTCATGTTTGCGGTCATTTCATTGAACTGGGATCCTGCCTTATTCGTCAGAACGCCGTAAAAAAAGATATTGATAATACCGCGGAATGCTTCCGCAGTCGAGAATGACTGAACGGTCAGCGTCTCCGGCGTCAAGATTCCCTCTATGGCGGTTGCGAGCATGAGCAAGACAAGGTCTTTTTGTATATCGTTTCTCACGACACCAAGTTTTATTCCTTCATCGAGTATGTTCCTGAACAGCGGGAATAATTCCTTCTTGCGAAAAGATTCCAGTCTCTTCCAGAGGTCCGGCCGATGCCGTAAAAGATCCTGCTGGGCAGTCTTATTCATCCTCGACAGAAACTGGGCGATGAATTCACAGAGCTTATACAGGCGGTCCATGTAGGCGTCGTGCCCATGAATGATCTCCTCGATCCCGTTTTTTACGTAGGCCATATTCCTCAGGTGCACGGCATCTGCAATTTCATCCTTACTCTTGAAATACCGGTACAGGGTCTTCTTGCTGATGCCGGTCTCTTCGCACAGTTCGTCGACGGTTACTTTCGACAAACCCCGGCGCGGGAACAGTTCCGCTGCCTTTTCAATGATCCTTTTTTTAAGGGCCTCGCTCATATACGGTTGCTCACAGTATAACCACGGGGGTGTAACAAGTCAACTAATATAGTGTATTTAGTTTACCTTTGCCGGAAACGAAAAAAGTCATCTGCCTGCAGGAAAGAGGAACACTTCAGGGTTCCGGGAACACGATGGAACAAATAAACAGGCGTTGCTACGTTGCCTTTTGTTTGAGCAGGTTATGCACCTCGGTCATGAGGACCTTCTCGTACTCCGTTTCTTTGACCTTGCCCGCGGCCTTTCCGTGTTTGAATAAGATACCGCCGCCCTTGCCGCAGGCAATCCCCACGTCAGCCTCCTTGGCCTCGCCCGGGCCGTTGACAACGCAGCCCATGACCGCGATCGTCAGAGGCTCCCTGATGTTGATCAATTTTCGTTCGAGGGAATTAACAAGCCCGATAACATCGTATTCAGCCCGTGCACACGTCGGACACGAGATGATCTCGATGCCGTAGTTCGAAAGTCCGAGAGCCCTGAGGATTTCGTAACCAGCTTTGACCTCGAGAACAGGATCGTCCGTAAGGGACACCCGCAGGGTATCCCCGATCCCCTCGGAAAGCAGGATGCCCATGCCGACCGCGGACTTGATACTGCCGGAGAGCAGGGTGCCTGCCTCGGTTACGCCGAGGTGCAGCGGATAATCAACGAGCTTCGACAGCTGCCGGTAGGCCTCTATCATGACCGTGACATTGCTGGATTTAACGGATACCTTGATGTCCCGGAAGTCACAGGCCTCGAGTTCCCGGATGTTTCTCATGGCCGTCTCAACAACAGCCTCTGCAGTCGGATGAAAATTATGCCTTTCCAAAACGTCCTGCGGAAGAGACCCGGCATTGACACCGACCCGGATGGGAATGCCCACGTCTTGTGCAGCGCGGACAACCGCATCGATCCGCTCTTTGCTTCCGATATTCCCCGGATTGATCCTCAGGCCGTCAACGCCGCTCTTGATGGATTCAAGGGCAAGACGGTAGTCAAAATGGATGTCTGCAATCAGCGGAACGTGGACCGCCTGCCTGATGGTTTTCAGGGCTCGGGCGGATTCGTGATCAGGCACCGCACAGCGCACGATCCGTGCACCCGCATCCGCAAGCTGGTTGATCTGTTTGATCGTCGCAACGACATCCGTGGTACGGGTGTTCGTCATGCTCTGAATGACGATCGGGTTGCCGCCGCCTATCTTGACGCCGCCTATGGTTATGACCTTTGTTTTTCGTCTTTTTATCACAGTTATTCTATAATAAGAACGAATGATATTTTATTCCTGTCCTGTGTTTGTGCCCGTATTACTCCAAGAGCATGCTTAAAGGAAGCGCCCACAGCCTATCGCCCAGTTTTACTGCATCTGTTCCGTTGTATGCGAGTATACCTCCAATGCAATTTGAAGTTGTGGAGAGGAACGTTTTAAGTCCAGAAAGATCTTTGTCGTCCCACCGGGCTGATGCCTTTGTTTCTATTGCAAGGCATCTTCTGCCGGCTTCTATGATAAAGTCAACTTCATACCTGCCCTGTATATTCCAGAAGTGAAGCTTCGCTCTCTGCCAGCGGGCATCTACCATTCCCATAAGATTCTGAGCAATATATGTTTCGAACATTGCACCCTTGAGTACTTCATCCTCCAGTGTATCGATACCGGCAAGAAAACACGCCAGTCCGGAGTCGCTTAAGTAAAGCTTTGGAGATTTGATAAGCCGGCTTGAACGATTATTAAGATAAGGACCTATACGATTTATAATAAAAGATGCTTCGAGGAGTGAAAGATAGCGTGATGTTGTTGCCGAATTTAATTTTGCATCTCTGCCAATCTGGCTCGGACTCAGCAGTTGACCGGTTCTTAGTGCTGCGAGATGCATAAGCTGTCGAAATGAGATAATATTTGCAACTTGGCTCAACTCGCGAACATCCCTTTCAAGATAGGTTTGTTCGTATCCTTTAAACCACAGCATAGTATCCTTTATCTCTCTCAGGCAGACCGAAGGCATACCCCCGTGGAGCACCTCTTTCTCTGTAACAGGTGAAGCTTGTTGAGATCCATCAACTTTCTGTGACTCAAAAAAATTTTGTAAGAACGGCTGTTTTGTTGTTAATTTCGTAATCTCACGTTTCGTAAACGGATGAAGATTGAAGTATACCGATCTTCCTGCAAGACTTTCTGAAATCTTTTTTAACATTGCAAAACTGGCTGAACCGGAAAGGAGAAACTGCCCCGGCAGCCTTCTTTTATCAACTTTTCTTTTAATTGCAGTCAATAGTTCTGGACATTTTTGGGCTTCATCAATGGTAATAGGTTCATCCGTGTTCACAAATCCATCCGGGTCTTCCCGTGCGGACGTAAGCTGTGCAAAGTCATCAAACGATACATAGCGCCTTTTTTTAAGTTCGGGTTGATTTTGAAGAAAGGTGCTTTTACCCGCTTGCCGCATACCCGTTATAACAACCACCGGCATTACATCGAGAGCGTGATGTATTGCCGGTGCAATATCCCGAGGAAAATAGTCTGTCATAATAAAATACACTATAATGGCAAAATGACAATATGTCAAGATATATTGAAGGCGAACGATACAATTAACATGTTCAATACCGACGAAGAACCACGCTGTTTTCAGCGTGGTTCTTCAATAAAATGCCGCTGCCTTTTCCGCACGCAATGCCGATGTCCGCCTCTTTCGCCTCGTCCGGACCGTTGACAACGCAGCCCATGACCGCGATCGGCAGAGGCTCCCTGATGTTGATCAATTTTCTTTCCAGAGAATTAACGAGCCCGATAACGTCGTATTCAGCCCGTGCGCAGGTGGGACAAGAGATGATCCCGACGCCATGATGCGCAAGCCCGAGCGACCGCATCGATACGCTCTTTGCTCGCGATGTTGCCGGGATTGATCCGCAGACCGTCAATGCCGCTCTTGATGGATGCAAGGGCAAGACGGTAGTCAAAATGGATGTCTGCAAATCAGCGGAACGTGGATGGCCTGCCGGATGGCCTTCAGCGCGAGGGCTGATGCCTGGTCCGGCACTGCACAGCGCACGATTTTCGCACCGGCGTCCGCAAGCTGATTGACGTGCCTGATCGTCGCTTTAATGTCCGCGGTCCGGGTATTGGTCATACTCTGGACAACGACCGGGTTGCCGCCGCCGATAGTAATAACCTTTGTTATGTTTCTCTTCATGGTATGTGTTTTAATCCTTCGTCTTTGCATTCATGAGTCTGGTATAAAGATCAACGTAATCCTCTGCCATGCGCAGGTAATGAAAACGTTCGAGCACATGGCTCCTGCAGTCGTGCGGGCTGATATCGCGCAGACGCCGCACACCCGCAACCATGTCATCCACGGTTGTGCACAGAAAACCTGTTTTTTTGTCGACGACTATCTCCGGCATTGCACCGTGACGGGTGGTGATGACCGGGGTGCCGCTCACCATCGCTTCGATTGCCACCAGGCCGAATGGCTCCTCCCACTGTGTGGGGAAGATCAGGGCCTTTGCCTTGGCAAGGTAGGCTGCTTTTATCTCGCCGCCGACTTCGCCCACGTACAGACAGTTTTTGCCGAAGTGCCGCTTCAGGTAGCCGAACCCTGCGTATCCCTCGACAAACTTCTTGTGTGCATTGCCGGCAATGACAAGCTTCATGCCTGACCGCCGGGCGACCTCGACAGCGACCTGCAGCCCCTTGACCTTCCAGTCCGCCCGCGAAAGAAACAGGAGAAAGTCTTCCTTGGTTTCGCTGAAGAGGTACTCCTCGGGTTTGAGGCCGTTGTGCACAAACGGCAGGTCCGGCCTTTTGTACGCCCTTCGGTGTGCATCGCTGAGAAAATTAAAGTCGCTGCCGAGCTGCTTGTCGAGCCAGGCATAGCCGTGGATCGTTTTCAGGGTCGGCAGCCGGTAATCGCGGTAGGAATAACCGTAGTGGTAATGAAGAACATCGGTGTCCGGGGGTATCTTGCCATCCAATACCGGGGACGCTGCCTCGATCTTTTTGACCTTTTCGATAGCAATGACATCTGCGTAAGGACAGCTTGTCCCGGCAGGGGCAAGCAGGTAATTCGTGTGCCCCAGTTTCTGGAGCGCCTCCAGCAGCCACATGACGACACGTTCGACGCCGCCGTAATAGCTGACCGGGAGGACCTCGTTGGAAAAATGTGCAATCTTCATTTTTTAAACCACCTGTACAGCCTCTTCCCGATAAGCAGTTTAAACACGTTTTCGAGGGCAATGGAAGAGAGCGCAGATAAGGGATTGTACCTGACCGCCGTTTTCAGGTATCTGCCTGCCTTTGCAAAATCCCCTATGGATATGAATGCCCGCGAAAGCCGCAGGGCGCGTTCGGCAACGAGGCGCCTGCCGAGATGCACCCTGTTGTCCCGGGCGAACGACGTTATGCTGTTCCATGCCGCCTCTGTGGCATTGACCCATTGGTCCTTGTTTCTTGAATAACTTCCGGCATGCACGAAGATGTATACCGTCGGTTTATCGGAGAATCCCGCACCGCCGATCAGCGCGCATTTCGAGAAGAGCTCCCAGTCTTCGCGGAGGGGGAGGTGCACATCAAAGCCGCCTATCCTTTGCAAAAGGACTGTTTGTACAAGAGCAGTTGACGGATACCCTATGCGTGCACGAAGCATCAGGGCCAGATAAGCATCACCGGCGCCTGTCACAGCGTTGGTGATACCGGATCTTGTTTCATGCGAGCGGTCATCGACGGTTTCCCAGTTTGAAAAGGCGATGCCGGTATCGGGATGGCTACGCAGGAAATGGTACAGATTGGCAAGGTGTTCGGGCAGCCACTCGTCGTCGTCGTCGAGAAATGCGATAAGCCCTGCCCGTGCACTGCGAATGCCGTCGTTCCGGCATGCTGATCTGCCCTGGTTCTGTGCTGCACGAAGGTAGCGGAGCGTCCCGTTTTCTCTGTCAGCAGCGAACCTGGATCGGATCAAGCCGGGGGTATTGTCCGTCGATGCATCGTCCACAACGATGATCTCGAAGTTCCTGAAGCTCTGCGCACGGACGCTCTCCACGGCCCGCTCGAGCAGAGCAGAGCGGTTGTAGGTCGGTATCACAACGCTTATCTCACTCACCATGATTATTCCGTACGGGCATCATACCTATCAATTATCCTACCGTGGCAATCCGGTCAAGCTGCACGGTGCGTGCTCAATCGTTCTTTACAACCCCACCGGAGTAGAGTATACGAGTGTGAAACACACGAATCGAAAAAAGGTACATGACGGATCCGCAGCTTTCCATTATTATCGTGAATTACAATACAAAGGATGACTGCTTGCAGTGCATCCGATCAGTCCGTGACAGGATAGCAGGTGTCTCGTACGAGATCATCGTGTGTGACAACAATTCTTCGGACGGCAGTGTCGAGGCACTCAGAGAAAAATTCCCCGGGGTCCACATCGTGGAGAACAAGCAGAATCTCGGGTTTGGACAGGCAAATAATATCGGTGCTGAACATGCCCGGGGAAACATCCTTTTCTTTCTCAACCCCGACACCGAGATCGATTACGGCATCGAGTCCATGTGCAGGTACCTGATGGCGCACGGCGAGACGGGCCTGCTCGGTCCTGTCGTTGTCGATCAGGAAAACAAGACCAGCCTATTCTATCCCCCTGTGTACAGTCATTTGTTTCTTCAGATCACGGACCTGCTCGTGGCACCTGCAGCGCGTTTGAGCATGACCTGGAAAAAGTTCAGGTACAACCGGAGCATTGCACGCCGGGAGACATTCGTCACAGGATGCATCATCGGCTGCGCTATGATGTTCCGGAGGGAGGCCTACGAAGCCATCAACGGGTTCGATGGAGACATCTTTATGTACGGAGAGGAATTCGATGTGTGCAGGAGATTACGGAAGAAGGGATACCAGGTCCGGATCTTGTCCCGGGCGCGTATCGTCCATTACGGCGGGCATTCCACAAAACAGGTTCCCCCGGATTTTATCCTCAGGACTGGCGCACGGTCCCTGAAACGGCTGCTCAGGAAGCACTTTCCCCGTTCCTGGTACATCCGGTATTCCATCGAGACATTCACCCACATCAGGCAGGCTGTCAGTGCCGGATCCAAAATAGTTTTTCATACGCGATCAGGCAGGAATAAGCACGGCCGATACGCCTCTGTACACAGCCATATCAGGCAGTATAAACTCATGCGGGAAGTCTTGCGGGAAAAGGAATAAACCGGTAACCGCCGGTCATCCGAGAAAACCCGTTTATTTTTCGCAGAGGTAGATCGTTGCAATGCCGCGGGTCAGGCTGGTTATCCTGATGTTCTGAAATCCCGCGGACGTGAGCATGCCGCTGAATGTCTGCGGATCCGGGAAAGCCTCGACAGAGCTTTGGAGGTACGAGTATGCCGTTGTTCCCGAGAGCAGGTTGCCCAGCAGGGGCAGTATCCTGTCGAAGTAGACCTTATAGATCGTGCCGAACACGCCCCGGGGCATGGAAAACTCGAGTATCACGATCCGCCCGCCCGGCCTGGTCACCCGGTAGAATTCCTGCAGGCCGCGCTCCCGGGGATAGATATTGCGGATGCCGAACGCACAGCTGACCAGGTCGAAGGTATTGTCTTTGAAGGGGAGGGACAGAGCTGATCCGTTGATACGAATAAGTTCACCGGATTTACGACCGGCGATCTTCAGCATCTCCATGCTTATGTCAAGGCCGTAGGTCCGGGCAGTGCCGGATGCACGCCGGAATGCAATGGCGAGGTCTCCGGTTCCGGTGGATACGTCGAGGATGTTCTTCACAGGCCGGTCAAGACTTAGCCGCGCGACCAGTTTTCTCCAGCGCACGTCCGTGTATCCGGACAGGATATGATTGAGCAGGTCGTACCGGCCGGATATTACATCGAACATCCCTGCTATGTCATGTTCCGTGGGCTTCATCGCGTGTCGAATAGAAGGCGGGTCGATCCCGGAAGGATTGACCTGCCCGTGATTGTTTCAATACAGTCCCATCCGCTTTGCGATGATTTCCTTCATGATCTCCGATGTGCCGGC
>JAJYYW010000326.1 GCA_021800575.1 bacterium | reverse complement strand
TCCTGGTCAACGATGAGTTTATAAATCAGTATACTTTGGATTCAAAATATGCGTATATACGTAAGCAGATAAAGAAACTCATTTCATATCTCTAAGGAGGCGTATATGTCGGGAAAAGAGTTGACCAGGACGATAGAGATCAAGGGCACGCCGGACAAATGTTACA
Organism: bacterium; assembly: GCA_021800575.1. Lineage (GTDB taxonomy): Bacteria > JAMCPX01 > JAMCPX01 > JAMCPX01 > JAMCPX01 > JAJYLM01. The sequence goes on along the minus strand of JAJYYW010000326.1, from coordinate 2,579 downwards.
AGAAGATATGCGATTTTGAAAGTTATCCCGAATGGCAATCCGCAGTCCAGTCCACCAAGGTCCTCAAGAAAGACACCAGCGGCAAACCGAAGACAGTCGAGTTCAAAATATCGGTCATGACCAAGGAAATACGCTATGTCCTCAATTATAAATACGATGATAAGAAGCATGCTTTGACCTGGGGATATGTCGAGGGCGACGTGCGGGACGTGAAGGGGAGCTATACCTTCGAAAAGGTCGACAAGGACACGACCCTCGCAACGTTTACCGCATACGTGGACCCCGGTTTCTGGGTGCCCGGCCCTATCATGAATGCGCTCAATAACGTGAGCATGAAAAAGTCCATGGAAGAGCTCAAGGATGCCGTCGAGAGTAAAAAATAGCTCTCAACGGGTTACGCTCGCGTATACAACAGTCGAAAAGAAGACCGATGCTCTCCGTATAGCGCAACTTCTCGTCCGGGAGCAGCTCGCAGCGTGTGTCACTATCGTTTCCGGGGTTACATCCGTGTACCCATGGAAGGGAACCACGGTCACGGCCCGGGAATACCTGCTCACGATCAAGACGCGCACGGGCCTCGTGTCCCGGCTCGGAAAAAGGATCAGGGAGATAAGTCCCTACGAACTGCCCGAATTCATAGCCGTCGAACATACGCGGGGGAACAGCGATTATGTGGAATGGGTGTATTCCAATACAAAACCATAAAAGGAGAGAGAGCCATGAAACACAAACAGCTTTTTTTAATTATCAGTGCGTCTCTTGTCGTTGCCGTGTTTGCAGGGGCCTGCGGGCGGACGACGAGTAGCGGTGTCAGTGCGGTGGGCCACCTGCCGGGCCCGGCGTTCACCCTCGTCACCTCGACCACCACGCTCGAGCAGACACTCGTACCTGTGGAACCCGCGGTCAATCCCGCGGATCCGGCCAACATTCCCCAGACCCAGCTGGCAAATTTCGGCACATTTACGATGGGCCCGGGCGAGCCTTTCATGTACCGGAACGACCTTGGAATAACGGGCGTAACACAGACCGTACCGACGACCGCACGCTCGGTTGTCTATTTCCCGGTCATAACGGACATCCACATCGCAGACACGCAGTCTCCCCTGCGGTTCTGCGATCTCGACATGATCGGTTCATTGCAGGGTGCGTACCGGCCGCAAGACCGGTACACGACACAGGTGCTCGACGCGATGATCAGGACCCTGAATGACTTCAGCATGACCCGGCACTACGATTTTCTGATGGCGCTCGGCGATACGATCGACAATACATCCGCGGATGAGGCCCGGTGGTTCATCGGTGTGCTCGACGGCACGATCATAACGCCGGAAAGCGGAAAGCATGTTGATGTCGTGCCGGGACCGCTCAACGATCCGCACGATCCGTTCTTGCCCTGGGGCCTGGACAAACAGGTGCCGTGGTACACGACCGTGGGCAATCATGACGGACTGGTGAGCGGCAATTTTGCCGTGACCAGTCAGTACCAGTCCATAGCCGTCGGGAGCGAGGTTTATATGGGGTCAGAAGATGCTGACGGTAATATAATCCCCGCCGGCACGACCATAACCCCGGATGTAAACCGGACACTGCTCGGTCCTATCGGGTACATGCAGGAGTTCTTTACGACGACATCCCTGCCAGTGGGCCATGGCTTTAGCACCACGAACATCGGGTCCGGGTACGGCGACTACGCGTTCGATGATCCGAATTCATCGGTTCCGCTCAGGATCATCGTGCTGGACTGGGAATGCAGGGATGGCGGTGACAATGGCTGCATCAGGTCCTCCGAGGTCAACAACTTCCTTATCCCGGAACTCCAGAATGCATACGCAGCGAACAAGCTGGTCATCGTCGTGAGCCATCAATATCCCGATGCCCTCGATCCAGGCTCCGAGATCACCGGCACGGCGTTCGAGCAGATTCTCGAGACCTATCCAAACGTGATCCTGCATCTTGTCGGGCATGGACACGACAACGTTGTTATCCCGCACGCCGGTTTGTCCCCAACACAGCCCGGTTACTGGGAAATAGAGACCTCCAGTCTCATCGATTATCCCCAGCAGTCGCGGATCATAGAGGTCGTGGATAACGGGAACGGCACCGGGTATATCTTTGCAACGCTGGTGGATCACAACTCCCCGGCAGGCTCCATGCCGTCTATATCGCGCGCCCTGTCGCTGGAGGACATCCAGCTCGGCAACAATACCAGCGGGGGTGAAGGCACGCCGCAGGATCAGAACGTTCAGCTTGCGATCAGCATCCCGGCTAACGTGGAAAACGCCCTCAAGAGCGTGTCCCTGCCCTCGAAGATCGAATCGCAGACCACCTTAGAGGGACTCTGAAGAGAGGTCTGTGGGCACCATTCTTGACGACGTGGCGGTCTGGGTTTCAGAACTGACGTACGACGATATCCCAGAACGTATCAGGGAGAAGGCACGGCTGCAGGTCCTCAGCATGATCGCCGCTGTCCTGTCAGGCAGGTACTATGGTGCGCTGAGCACCATGGTACCCGGGGCCCTGCCCGGCGGCGAGGCGTCCATGCTCGCGGATAACAGGAAAACCAGCGCCGGGTATGCTGC
>JAJYYW010000325.1 GCA_021800575.1 bacterium | reverse complement strand
GTACGACGGCACGGTCAAAATCTCGCTGACCCCGCTCAGCAGGCTGTTTCTCGATGCATCGTACGGCCTGTTCAACCCGGCGTCGCTGATCGACAAGACAAGTATTTTCTGGGTGTTTAACACGGAATCGTACAGGAACATCAACGGTGATATCGGTTACCGGATCCTGGACAACCTCTCGCTCGCCATCGAGGGCACCAGATACATGTATAGTTCCTACGGCAATTCGTACAGCTACGGCGCCCGGCTGAACTACGACAAACGTCCCTATGCGGTGGGATTGGAGCTGAACAAGGTCGATGCAACCCCGACCGATTACCTGACCACGAGGGTCTACGTGTTCAGAAATTTCGCCATGGGCTTCTACGCGAACATCGATGTCATCTACGCTTCGTACCTCGGGATACTGAACGGGTACCGTCACAGTATCACGGGCCATGTCGCCGTCGGCAAATCCCTGATCAATAATTTAAAGCTCACGCTTTCCGCAGACTCGCTTGACGGACCGTATGTGCGGCACGGCGGGTATGCAATGGTCAGTTTAAAATATAGTTTATAAACGGGAGGCATAATGAAGAGATGGATGTTCATACTATTTCTGCTGGCGTTTTCTGCGGTTTCCTGCAACAAGGTCTTGTCGTCCGGCAAGGACCGGCTCATATTTTCGCACAAACTCCATGTAACGGACATGGGGGTCGGATGTCTTACCTGCCATGCCGGCATTCCCGCCACGACGACGGTCGCGGGCAGTTATATCCCGAAGATGGATGTCTGCTTCCAGTGTCACGGCGATGCACAGAACAAGTGCACCATGTGCCATACCAACCCCGAGAAGGCCGTCCCGTTCCCCATCGAGAAGCATGACATCGTCTTCAACCATGAGGCACACCTGCCGCGGGTGAAAAACGACTGCACCTACTGTCACACGAGGATACCGTTTGAAACAAAGCCAACACCCGGGAACCTGCCGACCATGCAGGTTTGCCTGTCGTGCCACCAGAAGGATTACGACACCCTGAACTGTTCGAAATGTCATACCTCGCTCAGCTCGCTGCCCATCCAGCGCTTGTCCCGGTTCACGCACAACGCAGGATTCAAACACAACCACGGCATGCTGGCACGGACGGATCTTCAGTCCTGCGAACAGTGCCATCAATTGTCGTTCTGTAACAATTGTCATAATACCAATGCAAAGATTCTACCCGCGATCCGTTATCCCGAGGCACCGCAGCAGCCGCTCATCCACCGGGGAGACTGGCTTGCCGTGCACTCGATAGATGCACAGCAGGATCCCATGTCATGCTACCGGTGCCATACAGCGTCCAATTGCCGCGAGTGCCATATCAGAAACGGCGTGGCGGCCGATACGTCGTCCAGCGCCGCATCACCGCACCCGTCCGGGCCGGACTTCCTGTTCAACACGGCGTCGCCGCAATTTCATGGACGATTGGCACGGCAGAACATCAACACGTGCGCCGCATGCCACAGCGGTGGTGCCGATGCAATCTGTATACAATGCCACAAGGTCGGCGGCATCGGGGGCAACCCGCACCCTGCGGATTTCCGGTCAAGCCTCAACATGCATAAAGACAAGGTGTGCGTTGCGTGTCACGGACAGTAAATAAACGGCGGCCCTGCGAAGCGCAAAACGTACGGAGGATGGCTTGTTTTTTGTAAAACAGGTATTACCATTGATCCTTGAAGCCGGATATCCCGCTGGCGGCGGGTATGTCTGAAAGAAGACACATGATAGATCTGATTAAAGTGTTACTCACAAAAAAAGGAGCTCATATGGCAGCCCCAAAAAAGAAAGGCACAAAGGCTGAAAAGCTGAAAAAGCACGAAAAAAAGAAGCCGTCAGGCAAGAAACAACCTGCCGTACAAGCGAGAACAGCGGCGGTCACTCAGCGAAAGAAGAAAGCGGTACAACCGAAAAAAATGACGAGGAAGAACACAGGTGCAGGAGTGAACAAACCACAGAAGAGCACGCGGCTGGAATACGAACAGATAAAAAAAATGCTTCAAAAAATGAGATACGACATCATCAATGAACTGACCAGAAAGAAAAATACGCTCGAAGAGGAAAAAACAGTTGAGATAGAAGACCTCGACGCCATCGCCGAAGACAGAAACAGGGAATACGAGTACCTGCTGACCACCATGGATACCAAGAAGCTCAAACAGATAGATGAGGCGCTGGCAAAGATGGGGCACGGCACGTACGGGGTGTGCGAAGAGTGCGGCGAGGAGATACCGGTCGCACGGCTCAAGATACTGCCCTTTGCGAAGCTGTGCATAGATTGTGTCTCGAACGTCGAAAAAGAAGAGGCGCTCAAACAGTCCCTGGAGAGCGAGAAGGACATCTTTACCGCCGGCAACAATGAAGAAGAGAGCGATATCGAATAAGTTCAGGGAAACAGGGGCGGCTGGGTGAGCCCTTCGGCTTCATCGAAGCCGGAGGCGATATTCATGTTCTGAATAGCCTGCCCGGACGCTCCCTTGACGAGATTGTCGATTGCGGAAAACAGGACAAGGGTGCCGTTCTTTTCATCAAACCTCACGGCTATATCGATGTAGTTGGAACCCGTTATTGCATGGATATCCGGAAGCCCGGGAAACCGGATGATTCTGACAAACGGTTCGTCTTTGTACGCTTCCCGGAGGACGTCCTCGAGTTCATTCTGGGTGAAGTGACCGGTTTGAACGGGCGCGTAGATCGTGGTCAATATGCCTCTGTTCACCGGAAGAAG
>JAJYYW010000324.1 GCA_021800575.1 bacterium | reverse complement strand
CCGGGCTCACACTGCCGTTCTTGATGGCTGTCTTGATCTCGTCGGGAAGTTTCAGCAGCCTGACAGCGTTTGCAACGGTCGCCCTGTCCTTGCCGACCCTCTTGGCGACGTCGGACTGGTTGAGGCTGAACCCCTCGATGAGTTTGTGGTAGCCCTCGGCCTCGTCGATAGGGTTGATGTCTTCGCGCTGGAGGTTCTCGATCAGCGCGAGGAGGAGCTGGTCCTGCTCGTTGACGTCCTTGATGATGACGGGCACCTCTTTAAGGCCGATCTTCTTCGCTGCACGCAGGCGCCGTTCGCCCGCTATCAACTCGAAATTGCCGCCGTCGGGCTTTACCACGAGCGGCTGGAGTATGCCGTTCGCCTGGATGGACTGGGCAAGCTCATCGATCGTGCGATCCGAGAAGGCCTTACGCGGCTGGTGCTTGTTGACCGAGATCTTTGCAACGGGGCAGATAAAGTAGCCCTCTCTGGTTGTCAGTTCCTTTGTCCTCACCGGGATCAGTGCGGACAGCCCTTTGCCCAGGGCGTTATGCTTTTTTTCCATGCTCGGATGTTCCTTTGTTTTTATGTTTTTGCATCAGTTCTTTTGCCATGTCTATATAGCTGCGCGCCCCCTTGGACGTTACGTCGTATAGTAATGCGGGCTTACCAAAGCTCGGCGCCTCGCTCAGCCGCACGCTTCTGGGAATGACCGTTTTAAATCTCAGGGATGCAAAGTGACGGTCGATCTCGTCCCTGACCTGAAAGGATAGATTATTCCTTGGGTCGAACATTGTCAACAAAATACCTTCTATCTCGAGCACATGGTTGATGTTTTCCGTGACCAGCTCAACGGTCTTCATGAGCTGTCCCAGGCCCTCCATGGCATAGTACTCGCACTGGAGCGGGATGATGAGGCTGTCCGCTGCAGTGAGGGCGTTGATTGTGAGGATGCCGAGCGACGGCGGGCAATCGATGATGATGTAGTTATAGCGATCCTGGACCTCACGGAGCGCGTTTTTCAGCCTGGTTTCCCGGGATATGACGTTGATCAGTTCTATCTCGGCGCCGATGAGGTCCTGGTTTGCCGGTGCGACCTGGAGGTATTCCAGCTCCGTGGGCCGGATGATCTGCGAGAGCCTGCTTTTGCCGATGAGTGCATGATAGATGCTTGCCTCGAGGGTGTTCTTATCGATGCTGAAACCGCTCGTGGAGTTTCCCTGGGGATCGAGATCGATCAGGAGTACCCTTGTTTCCGCCACGGCAAGGCTTGCGGCAAGGTTGACCGCTGTTGTGGTTTTACCGACGCCGCCTTTTTGGTTGGCTATGGATATGATTTTACCCATGGTTCTGATGTTATGTCAGAACACCGCGTTTCTGTCAACGCACCGCAGGGTTGCTGTTTTTAGCAATACGTCCTATAAGACCTAGAGGTCCCATTGGTCCTATTTTCTATGGTTATGATGATCAGGGAGAGCAAGGAAAAAGAGTTGAGAGACCGGATGGCATCGCTGGGCATCCGGGAAGAGGATATTGTTGAAAAGTTCATCCATGCGCAGGGACACGGCGGACAGAACGTCAACAAGACCGCTACCTGTGTGTATCTGAAGCACCTGCCCACCGGCATCGAGGTGAAGATGCAGAAGGAACGCTCTCAGGCGTTGAACAGGTTTTTTGCACGCAGATTGCTGGCCGACAAGATCGAGGAGGCTGTTCTCGGGGAGCGCAGCAGGGTCCGGCAGGAGATCGAAAAGATACGAAGGCAGAAGAGAAAGCGCTCGAAGCGGGCAAAAGAAAAGGTACTTCAGGATAAGAAGCATACAGCCGGGAAAAAGGCATCCCGATCCTGGGTGGGGAACACGGACGCATGAAGGCACTGGCAGAGAAACTCGGCAACGTTCTTGTCATGCAGAAGAAAACGGTTGCAACAGCAGAGTCCTGCACCGGCGGGATGATTGCGAAGGTCATAACGGACATACCGGGCAGTTCACGCTATTTTATGGGCAGTGTGGTGAGCTATTCGAATGATGTGAAGATCAAGGTACTGCGGGTCAGCAGGGCGTTGATAGAAAGGCACGGGGCGGTTTCATCGCAGGTTGCAGTGGCAATGGCCCGGGGTGTCCAGCGGCTCACGCACGCGGACTGCACCGTTGCTGTGACCGGTATTGCGGGACCTGACGGTGGTACGGCAAAGAAGCCGGTCGGCCTTGTATATATTGCGGTTGCGAACGGCACGGATATCGAGGTGAAAAAGTTTAATTTTCAAAAAGATAGGGATGGTAACCGTAAGGACACAACCAAGGCAGCACTTCAAATGCTGATAAAGACACTAAATCAACAAGCTTAAAGATTAAAAATTCAATAGTAAAGATTCAATATTAAAACCTAAGCCCGAAAGATTTGCGATTCAAGCTTAATGGGCGGAATTGGCCTAACCACCTGTAAAATAATAAAGATAAGTTTTATGCCGTACAAACTGTTGACTTGCCGGGTCAACTACACATATTCCTATATAAGCATTACCTTTTGAAGGAGGTAATATGAAATTATACACGAAATTATACACCATACCTGCTGTCGGCGGGACAGGCACAGATAGATATCAAACCATAGAGACCTTCAGTCTTCCGAACGGACTGAAGGTGTTCTACGATCACGTGCCTGATACGCCCTTAGTATCCATCCAGGCCTGGGTCAATACGGGCAGTGCTGACGAACCGTCGAAATCGGCAGGTATTTCCCATCTGATCGAGCACATGTTTTTCAAAGGTGCAGCGAACAAAA
>JAJYYW010000005.1 GCA_021800575.1 bacterium | reverse complement strand
GAAAACGATTTCCATCATACCGCTCGGGTGCCCCAAAAACGATGTCGACAGCGAACTCATTGCAGGGGCATTCAAGAAAGCCGGTTATGCAGTTGCCTGGGACACCATCAAGGGCGATACCGTGGTGATCAATACCTGCGGGTTCGTCAAGGAAGCGATAGACGAGTCCCTGGACGCCATTCTCGCATCCCTCAAGGCGAAACAGGAGGGACTCGTAAAAAAAGTCGTTGTTACCGGGTGCCTCGCACAGCGGTTCGGCGATAAACTTGCGTCCCGGCTGGGCGGTGTCGATCTCTTCGTCGGCGTTTCCGGTTTTGAGCACATTCCCGACCTGCTCGGCCGATCCGGTAAACGCCCGGCCATCCCGGATATGCCCCTGACCTCGTACCCGGAGCACCTGGAGCGGGTCCCGTACCGCAGCAGCCACTTTGCCTACCTGAAAATCTCCGACGGGTGCAATAACCGGTGTTCGTACTGCGTCATCCCCTTTATCAAGGGCGGACTGACGAGCAGGAAACAACAGGACATCATCCGTGAAGCCAGGGCCCTCGCCGCGGCAGGGGCGGTTGAACTGAATCTCATCGCCCAGGACACCATGAACTTCGGTCTGGACCGGGGACACAAGGAATTGACACAGCTTCTGGAAGCACTTGAGACCATCGAAGGGATACGGTGGATACGGCTCCACTATCTGTACCCCTCGCACATGACCGATGAGTTTTTTTCCCTGGTTGCACACAGCACCAGGATCGTGCACTATTTTGATATGCCCCTGCAGCATGTGTCCGGCCGCATCCTGAAGCGCATGAACAGGTCGACGACCCCGGACGATATCATGCGGACCCTCGAGAAGATCGAAAAGCACATCCGCGATCCGTTTTTGAGGACAACCGTTATTGTCGGCTTTCCGGGTGAGACCGAGCATGATTTCGATGCGCTCCTCAAATTCTTCGACGCCCATCCGTTTCACCGTATCGGTGTGTTTCCCTATTCCAGCGAAGAACCCGCACCGGCGGCCCGGTTCAAGGACCAGGTGCCAGCCGCGGTCATTACCGAACGGCTCAACAGGATGAACGAGCGTGCACACGAACTCATGAACAGCTTGTCCTCCGCGTTCATCGGTATGGACTACGATGCCCTTATCGAGGGCCGCGATCCCTCGGACCCCTCGGTGATCCTTGCACGTCCCTGGTTTTTTGCACCCGAGATCGACGGGTATATCATGATCTACAATGCCGCCGCACCCGCACCGGGGACGTTCAAAAAGGTACGTATCACCGACGCTGTCGGCGTTGATTTGACCGGTGAGTTTGTCAATCCAAACGACTGAACCGAACGGGCGGTCGCGATCTATTTTTTCTTGTTCCTGATGCGCTGCTGAATACTGTCGATTTTCACACTGATGATGGACGTCTCGGTCGGGTATTGTGATTTTAAACCGTTCAGCAGGGACAACGCTTCCTCCGAGCGGCCGGTCTCTTCATAGCAATCGGCGGTCGCAAGCTGTGCTGAAAAATCGTACGAGCTCCGGGGATACAGCGTGGCGACCTTCTGAAAATCGCGGACAGCTTCGTTGTAATGCCCCGCAAGATAGTTCACATACGCAAATTCATACAGGTAGCCCGCCGGAGGAGTCTGATACAGCTTCAGGAGCCGTTCGTAGATATCGATGGCTTTCGGCAGATCCCCCGCGCGCTCATACTCGAACGCAAGTTTTGGCAGCAGCTGCCTGAGTTCCTCCGTGGAATTCGTCGTGCTCAGCAGTTTTTCGTATATCTCAATGGCCTTCTGCGGAAGGTGCTGCTTCTCCTGGTATATCTGGGCTATGTACATGTACGCATCGAATGTGTGGGTATAGTGCGGATAGGTGTACACCACGTCGTAGAAATACTCGAGTGCCGTCGTATAATCGTTCAGGTACAGGTACTCGAGCACACCGAGCTGATAGAGCGCATCCTTTCTCACGGAACTGTTCGGATACCGTTGGACGATGATTTTATAGAGGTGCTGCGCACCTTCTATGTTCCCGCCTGCGGCTGCATCGATTGCCCTGGCGTACAGGCGCTCGGGCCTGTCCCGGTTGCAGGAGATGCCGTAATAAACTCCCGCCACTATCAGCAGAATCGCAACCGCTGCTTTGACAACAGCCGTACGTCCGGATCTCGTCATGGTGCTGTCGACGTACCTTCGGTATTCCCGTTGTCGCCGTCCGGGATATCACCGTTGGTGTCCTCGGTTTCCGCGATGCGCACGGCCTTGGTCACCTTCTCACCGGCCTCGAGCTGGATGAGCTTGATACCCTGGGTATTCCGTCCGATGATGGATATGTCCTTCACCCGCAGCCGTATCATCCTCCCGGTGTTCGTTATGATAAAGATGTCGTTGTCGTCCTTTACCTTGATGACGGAAATGGCATCACCGGTCTTGGGTGTAATCTTGACGTTGATAATGCCCTTGCCAGCCCGTCTCTGGAGCCGGTAGGCGGCTATCTTGGTCCTCTTGCCGTAGCCGTTCTCGGTCGCTGTCAGCACCGTTGCATCTTCCTCGAGTATGTCCATGGCAATGATCTCGTCATCCGTGTCGAGGGTCATCCCGATGACACCGTACGCGGCCCTTCCGACGGTCCTGACCTGCGTCTCCGGGAACCGTATCGCCATGCCGCGCTTGGTTGACAGGATGATCTCCTGCTTGCCATCGGTGAGCCTGACATCAACAAGCCGGTCGTCCTCCTCAAGATTGATGGCAATGATGCCGCCGCTTCTCGGGTTCGCATACATGGACAGCGCGGTCTTCTTCAGGTAGCCTTTCTTCGTCGCCATGAGCAGGAACAACGGCTCGGAGAGGTCCTTGACCGGCACATACGTCGTCAGTTTTTCGCCTTCCTGGAGGCGGAGCAGGCCCACGATGGGCTTTCCGCTCGACGCCCTGCCGGCCTGCGGTATCTCATAGACCTTCAGCCAGTATACCTTGCCCTTGTCCGTAAAAAAGAGGATATAGCTATGCGCAGATGCAACGAACAGGTTCTCGATAAAGTCCTCCTCTTTGATACCCGAGGCAGTTTTACCCTTGCCGCCCCTCCTCTGAACCCGGTACAGGCTGACCGGGTTGCGCTTGATATACCCCCGGTTACTGACCGTGACGATCATGTCCTCATCCGCGATGAGGTCCTCGACCTCGATGTCCTTCGTCTGGCCGACAATCTCGGTCCTCCGCTCGTCGCCGTACCGCTCTTTGATGTCCTCGAGCTCGGTGATGATGATGGCCATGAGCTCCTTCTCGTCGGCGAGAATGCGCTTGAGCTTTTTGATCAGCTTCTCGGTGTCACGGTATTCGGCAAGAAGTTTTTCCGTTTCCAGTGCTGTCAGCCGCTGGAGCCGCATTTCAAGGATCGCCTTCGCCTGGACCGGTGAGAATTCAAACCGGCGGATGAGGTTAGCCTCCGCCTCCTGCGTGCTCTTCGATTTTTTAATCGTCGCAATAACCTCATCGATATTCTCGATCGCCTTTTTCAGTCCCTCGAGTATGTGCAGCCGTTCTTCGGCCTTCCTCAACTCGTACAGGGACCTCCGGGTGACGATCTCTTTTCTGAACTCTATGAACTTCGCAAGGATGTCCTTGAGGGACATGATCACCGGCTTGCCGTGATCCAGGGCGAGCAGAATGATACCGAAAGATTCTTCGAGCTGCGTATGCTTGTACAGCTTATTGAGGATGATCGCCGGATATTCGTCCTTCTTCAGCTCGATAACGATCCGCATGCCCTCCCTGTCTGACTCGTCCCTGATGTCGCTGATCCCCTCGATTTCCTTTTCGTTCACGAGATCGGCTATCTTCTCGACAAGTTTTGCCTTGTTCACCATGTACGGCAGCTCGGTGATGACGATGTTTTCCCGATCACCCCGCGCTTTCTCGGTAATGACCCGCGCCCGCATCCTGATCACGCCCCTGCCCGTGGCGTAGGCATCCCGTATCTGCTCCGCACCGGTGATGTAGGCACCGGTCGGAAAATCGGGGCCGGGTATGAAGTGCATCAGGTCTCCCGTCCCGAGGTCCGGGTTTCCGATGAGCGCTATGATCGCATCGATAACCTCGGAGAGATTGTGCGGCGGGATATTCGTCGCCATTCCCACGGCAATACCGGACGATCCGTTAACCAGGAGGTTCGGAAATTTGGCAGGAAGAATCGAAGGCTCGGACAGGGTATTGTCATAGTTCGGCACGAAATCGACGGTTTCCTTATCGATGTCCGCAAGCATTTCCCCCGCAAGCCTCTCCATTCTCACCTCGGTATACCGCATGGCGGCGGGAGGATCGCCGTCGATGGAACCAAAATTCCCCTGGCCGTTGACCAGCGTATAGCGCATGGTGAAATCCTGCGCCATCCTGACGATGGTGTCATACACGGCCACATCACCGTGCGGATGATATTTGCCGATCACATCACCGACAACACGTGCCGATTTTTTAAAGGGCTTGTCATGGGTATTCCCGAGATCGAGCATGGCATAGAGGATCCTCCGGTGGACCGGTTTCAACCCGTCCCGCACATCCGGCAATGCCCTCCAGATGATAACGCTCATCGCGAAATCGAGATAGGAACGCCTCATTTCGTCTTCAATATCTGCAATAACGATATTTTCGTGTGGTTCAGTCATAGTGTTTTCAAACCTCCAACGTGTACAAAAATATAAGACCGGGGGATCAGGCTTTACGCTCGGTCACGTTCAGCGTGAATTTCTTCAGTTCTTCAAGCTCCGGCGACCGGGGCAGGCCGTCCAGAAGGCGTACGGCACGATGTGCAAAATCTGCGGCTTTTTTCTTCGTATATTCAAATCCATGATTTTTCTCTATAATGTCATGCACCCGCCGGAACACGTCCCCATCCCCCGGACCGCCTTTCAATGCAGCCTTGAGTACAGCTCTGTCTTTTGCACCCGCATTCGACAGGGCCACTATCAGGGGCAGGGTCACCTTCCCTTCCTTCAGATCGACTCCCTTGTCCTTTCCCGACGTCGTGCCCGGTGATAAATAATCAATATTATCATCAATGAGCTGAAAGGCAATACCGATCAGCAGCCCGAACTGCCTCATCCTGGACTGCTGCAGGCGCGGTGCCTTCCCCATGATAGGACCACTCTCGCATGCAGCGGAAATCAGGTACGCGGTTTTTTTCTTGATAATGGTATAGTAATCCTCCGGTGACAGGCCGGGATCCCTGCTCAACCGCAGCTGCACCAGTTCCCCCTCTGCCATGAGACCGAGTACCCGAATAAACAGGCCGAGCAACTCCTGGCTCCCCATACCCGCAATGATCGAGGAAGAACTGGCGAGCAAAAAGTCGCCCACCAGGATACTGCTCTTGTTTCCCCAGATATCGTTGGCCGACGGCGTACCGCGCCGGTGCTTTGCATTGTCAACAACGTCGTCGTGCAGAAGCGTCGCTGTGTGGTAGAGCTCGATCGCTGCGGCGATCCTGGTATAGACCGGTGACGGAACACGGAATATCCGTGAGCTCAGGATAACAAGGTACGGCCGCACCCTCTTGCCGCCGCTCGCAATGAGGTGCTGGCTTATCTCGGATATCGCCGGAATGCTGTGCGTGGTCAGCCTTCGTATGTAGCGGTCCACACTGTCAAGATTATGCGATAGTGAATCCTTTATGTCCATGATCTACTGTAAAAATCCTATCTTTTGTACCGGCTGTTCCTGCGCCAGCTTTATCTCGCCGAACCTCTCCTCGTACTTCTTCATATTATCCGCCAGCGCCTGCATCAGGCGTTTCATGTGCACGGGGCTCGTCAGCACCCTGCTTCTCACTTTCCCCTGCGGCGCCTGGGGCTGAACATAAATAAAATCAAGGATAAATTCCGTTTCCGTATGATTGATCAACGCAAGGTTTATGTACACCCCCTGTGCGGTGGCTTCATCAAGCTGGATCTGTATCCCTGCATCCTTCTTGGGCTCCTGGTTCTGCTGCATATATCAACGACCTCCTCATATTTTCATAATACATTTTACCAGCAAAGCAACAAAAAAGTTAGCCCTGCGATACGTTGACAAACGCGCCCGTTTGCTGCACGATAGCCAAGGATTTACCGTCACGATGCCCGCACACCATCACTAAACGAAAGGAGATTATATGGTACTCACCGTAGCCGTGTTTATGGCGTTATGCCTCGTCGGCCAGCTCGCCATGGAAGCAGTTGCCTACGTCTTCAGACTCTGGATCTATACGTCGAAGAAGAATTTCATCATCCATATCGTCCTCGCGGTCATGCTCGTGTTCGGGGGACTATCGTACCTTGTCAGGGACGTGCCCTGGTATCTGCGCTATCCCGCGGGTGTACTCGTCGGCTTTCTCTACGAATACGCCAACGCCTCCGGGCTGGACATGTTTTATTTTCCGGACAATAAGTTCCTCGTATTCAGAAGCAAGGCATCGGTGCTGGCCGTCATTTCCCTGATGTGGGGACTCTACCCGCTCATCGTCCCCATCGTTGCGCGCTATCTCGCGCCGTTTCTGCTGAAGGCGGGATAAGCCGTCCGGGCCTTGTCGCTTCAGCGCGAGAAGAGATCGATGATGAGACCGTGGAGCAGCCCTTTCTGGGACACGTAGCAGTTCTCCAGACCGGTTTCATCCATGATCCTCATGAGAATCATCAGACCGGGCAGCAGGATGTCCGCCTTGTCGGTATCAAGGCCGGTGAATTCCCGTATCCCGTTCACCGTCAGCAGGCGGAGTTTGCCGTAGAACAACCCGAGGTCCTTCAGCATCAGCCCGCTCACCGGTTTGAGCGTCATGTAGATAGTTCCTATATTGCCGGGCACACCGACCTGCAGCTGCGGTCTGAATCCCCTGACCCGGCGCAACACCCCGGAAAAATCCTCATCGATGGCCTTCCCGGCCGCCTCCAGCTCTTCCGGTAACGGAGGATCGTGGTGAAGGAACCGTTCCTTCAGCCGGACGGCTCCGCTCTCAATCGAAACCGCGTACTCTATGGTCCCGGTATCGCCCACGGATAACTCCGTACTGCCCCCGCCGATGTCAATGACCAGCGCCCGCTTGCCCGCCGTATCGATACCATGCACGGCACCGCTATGAATGAGCCGTGCCTCCTCACTCCCGGATATGATCTCGATAGAAAATCCTGTCCGCTTCCGGACGAGATCCAGAAAATAGTCTGCATTTTTCGCCGTCCGCAGCACGCTCGTGGATATCAGGCGCAGGGCATCGATCCTGTACGCCCGGAGCGCTTCCTGTATCCCGGAAAGCGCGTGCAGAGTCCTCTCGACGGGCTCACGCTGCAGCATGCCGTCCGCAAACATACCCTCGCTGAGCCTGTTCGGATACCGCACGTAGTGCAGCAGGTCGTAGCGCAACGCCTGCCCCTTCCCTATCGCGAGTCGCATGGCGTTCGTCCCGAGATCCACAACGGCGACTTGTTTCATAGTCTTCCCCACTCCTGTGCAAACACCCGGTATGAACCCGCTACTTGTTCTTCCTGAAGGTGCCGCCCGAGTCAATCCATTTTTTAACATTGCCGAGCGCGGTCGGGAGGTCCTTGCGGGTCAGGATGTTTTCGATGAATTCGGGAACCAGCAGGCCGACATCGACCTTGCTCCCGTACCGTGCAAGCGTATGCGTGTCATCGACCTTGTACAGCTGGTAGTACCCGTACAGCTCCTTGAGATCGTTCTTGTAGCCCGGATCCAGGTGCCAGGTCAGCCGGTACGTCTTGTTATCGAAGAAATGGTCCACACGGTACCTCACGTTAAAAAACATGATCTTGAGCATAAACTGGGTAACGTTGCCGTCGTTGTTTCCCGTGATGATCGTCGCCTCTCTGAGGTGGGGCAGGTACTCTTTCTGGCGGTTCGTCTGCTTCAGCATGCTCCATACTTTCTCGATCGGCTGATCGAACAGCAGGGATGCCTTGATCAGTGACTTCTTGTTTTTTCCTTCACCAGAATCCTGCTTGAGAACAACGATCTTGCCCGCCTCGAGCCTCGCAATATCGGTGACGCTGAGGCCCGCGAGTGCCCTGGCCGGCAACGGCGGCGAAGAAAGTTTTACGCTTTCATCAGCCCGTACGTTCGGGGAGAACAGAGACAGGGACACCACAACCATGATCAGAGCGACGGCTACTCTGCCATACAGCACGTTTTTTAATCTCCGCATTCTTTTCCTCCTGTGGATGGGTACATGCATCAACTGTGTACACTATTTTTGCCGCCGTGTCATCTACTACTCGCTTCCTTGACTCATACCCCGCACGTCAGCTACAAGGATACCAGGCGGAGGGAGAAGCATGAAAAAATACCTATGGATTGTTGTGCTGATGGTCCTGCTGCAGTCCTGCACCCACAAAACAAATGTGCTGCGCATCGGCGTCGCAGGACCAATGACCGGGGATCAGTCGGTGTTTGGCAGGGACGAGCGGCGCGGCGTAAAACTGGCGGTTCAGGAGTGGAACCAGAAGGGCGGCGTGCTCGGAAAAAAGATCGAGCTCATCGTTGAAGATGATCAGCATGATCCAAGACAGGCGGTGGCCGTTGCAAACCGGCTGGTAACGGACGGTGTTGCCGGCGTCATCGGCCATTTCAACAGCAATTGTTCCATACCGGCGTCTGCGGTTTATCACCGGGCAGGCATCCCCATGATCTCCCATGGTTCCACCAACCCCCAGCTTACGGAACAAGGGTTCAACGATGTGTTCCGCGTGTGCGGCAGGGATGACCAGCAGGCCCGCATCGCGGCTGATTTCGTGTGCACGAAGCTCAAGCTCTCCCGCATTGCAATCATCCAGGATAAGACGACCTACGGCCAGGGCCTTGCGGACGAGTTCAGGAAATGGCTGAGCACTCCGTGCAGGGTCGTGTACTACGGGGCCATTATCCAGGGCGACAAGGATTTCAGGGCGGTCCTCACCAATGTCAAGGCACAGCATCCGGACCTGATCTATTTCGGCGGCGTCTATCCCGAGGGTGGACTGCTCGTCAAGCAGGCACGGCAGCTCGGCATCACGGCGCTGTTCATGGGCGGCGACGGTATTATGGGGCCCGAGTTCATCGCCATCGCGGGCAGTGCCGCCGAGGGTACGTACGCTACCTTCGGCCCTGACATAACCAAGGTTCCGACGGCACGGCAGTTTATCGAACGCTACACGAATCGCTACGGTGCACCGGGGCCCTACTCGGTCTATGCCTACGTTGCGACCGGCATCCTGTTATCGGCAATCAAAGGAGCGGGGTCAGCAAAGCCGTCCGCCGTCGTACACTACCTTCATACGCATCGTTTCAATACGGCGCTGGGAACCATCAGCTTTGACAGCAAGGGGGACGTTGCCCACAGCCCGTACGTGCTATGGCAGGTCCGCAACGGCCGATTCGTCCAGTTATAACTGCAGCCGGCGGATACCGGGCAGGGCTATGTCGTTTGTTTCGGTGACAACAGCTTCTCAAACTTTTCTATGGCTTCGGGATGCCCCACGGCGATCAGGATGTCGTTCTTGTTCAGGATGAAATGGGGCGAAGGATTATAAATGAATTCTCCGTGGGGCTTTCTGACCGCAATGATGGTGACGTCGTGGAGCTGGCGTATCTTTGCCTGTTCGACCGTCTGGCCGTGCAGTTCGGAGCCGTCCTGTATCATGAGTTCTTCTATCTTCAGTTCGAAGTTCGTCTCCGCGGTGGCGAATTCCATGAAATCGATAACGTTGGGCTTGATGACGCTCTGTGCAATCTTCTCCCCGCCGATGATATAAGGCGATATCACCCTGTTCGCCCCTGCCTTGTATAACTTCGAAATGGAATTGCTCTCTCCTGCCCTCGAGATGATGTACAGGGAAGGATTCAAATCCCGGGCCGTCAGAACGGTATAAACGTTGTCCGAGTCGTTTGCCATCGCAGCGATGAGTCCCCGGGCCTTCGCGATCCCCGCTTTTTTCAGGATGGTTTCATCCGTACCGTCTCCCGCGAGAAACAGGTAATCATGCGTATCGGTCAGGTTCGCAATGTTCGGATCCTTGTCGATTGCGATAAACGGAATGTCGTTCGCTTTTAATTTTGTGGCGACGATGGAACCGATTCTGCCCAGCCCGCACAGAATGTAGTGATTATTCAGATGTTCTATTGTTTTTGTCACCCTGAACCTCCCGATGGATCTTTGCAGTTCACCCTCGATGACTGCCCTGAACAGGCCGCCCGCGCTGTACGTAGCAAAGCCGATGCCCATGATGATCATAACGACGGCAAACACCTCTCCCCGTGCATCGAGCGGACGTGCCCCGCCGCTGTAACCGACCGTACTCAGAATAACGATGGTCGTGTAGAGCGCTTCGACAAAGGTGAACTTCTCGATGAACATGAAGCCGGCTATACCGGTCGCCAGGATACTGATGAGGATCAGAACGTACCGGTATATTTTTTCCGGCACATTCATACGGTATAATAGAAGAGCCAGTCCTTGTGTCTCTTGTCTTTTCCTTTGACAGCATCAAAGAATTTCTTCTGGATGCGGAGAGTAACGGGGTCGGGTTTTCCCGCGCCTATCCTGCGGTCGTCCACTTCCCTGATGGGGGTGATCTCGGCAGCAGTGCCGCTCAGGAACGCCCCGTCGGCTATGTACATCTCATCCCTGGTAAAGCGGACCTCTTCGACAGGGATACCGCTCTCCTTCGCGAGCTGGAGAATGGTGGACCGCGTTATGCCGGGCAGAATGGATGTCAGGGGAGGAGTCTTGAGAACGCCGTCCTTGACGATGAACACGTTTTCGCCGCTGCCCTCTGCAACATACCCTTCTTCATCGAGCAGTATGGTTTCGTCATACCCCGCGAGTTTCGATTCTTTCTTGGCAAGAATTGAATTCACGTACGCCCCGCTGATCTTCGCCTTACTCATCGAGGCATTGACGTTGTACCGCACGAACGATGATATTTTTATTCTGATCCCGTTCTTCAGGCCCTCTTCCCCGAGATACGCGCCCCACGGCCATGCCGCGATCGCGATATGGACCGGGTTATTCTCCACGTACAGCCCCATATCTCCATACCCCAGGAAGGATATCGGACGTATGTAGCCCGCCTTGAGCCTGTTCTTCCGGAGGGTCTCCAGAATGGCCCCGGAGATCTCCTGTTTTGAGTACGGATAGTCCATGAGCATGATATGGGCGGAGTCAAAAAATCTGTCGACGTGCTTGTCGAGCCGGAATACCGCTGGCCGTCCGCTCGCCGTCACATACGCGCGTATGCCCTCGAACGCGGCAACTCCGTAGTGGAGCGAATGCGTCAGCACATGCACCTTGGCATGGTCCCACGGTATCAACTTCCCGTCCATCCATATGTACTCCGTCTTCTGAATCATGCGTCTGTACCTCCGTTCACTTAAACAATTTTTTGAATACGCCCTTTTGCCCCTTCTGGGACAGCTCGTACGCCCGAATTTCACGCAGGGCGTCGATGTTCTGCTGGTTTTTCGCGTACGCGGTCCGGAATGCGTCAATGGCTTTTTGTTCCTCTCCCTTGACCTTCAAAATCCTGCCGAGAAAATAGTACCCGGAATCGTGTTCCTTGTTGAGCTGCAGCCCGCGCTGGATGTATTCGAGCGCCTTCGCCCTCGCGGTATCGGCATTCGGGTCCAGCCGGAAGATCGACCATCCGAGATACGAGAAGTATTCGCCCTCCGTGGGGTTCAGCTCCACGGCCCACTTGAAGTTGTCGTACGCCTCCTTGAGGTTGTTCGTTTTCATGAGGATCTGCCCCTTCTGAAACTGCAGTTCGGCCTTAACAATCTTGTCCGCCTCGTTGTTCTCGATCTGTTTTTTCCCGTTCTTAAGATACTCATCGTACTTCATCCGCTCGTCGTCGCTCGTCAGTGTTTCGTAGGCAGTGGTGATCAGCGTGAAAAGTTCACCCGCGGCATCCCTGACTTCTGGCGGAAAATCAAAAAAATGATCCGGGTGATACTGCTTCGCGAGGACAAAGTAGGATTTTTTGATTGCACCGCTGTTTGCCTGCTGGTTCACCCCGAGGCACTCGTAGTAGGTTTTATCCTTCAATTCATCGAGTTTGTCCTTGAATTCTTCCACCAGCCTCCGGTGTTCCTCGGTCAATTTCACCTTCGGCACGCCCGCCGGGGCCTGGACAACCGGCTCTTTTTTCTCCTCGATCAATCCCATGCCCAGGAACAGGAACAGGAGGCTCAGCGCCTCTTCCGGCTTCATCTGGGCCGTTTCCAGTACTTTCTGAAGCGGCTTGTCCGCGGTCAGCTTGAGAAGAAGGTTCAGCTCGGACTGCGTCAGATTCAACAGCGACGGGTCGTATTGCTCCTTACCCTTGACATAGATCGTCGCGGCATGGTCATGACCGAATTCGAGCAGAACGGGCTTCGGGAGGTGCAGCTTGACGCCTTCGGCAATCAGGTTGAACAGGGCCATGGAATACTGGGACACGACATTCTCAGGCAACACCGCCTCCCTGAAATGAAACGTGCCGTCGCTCATGCTGAAGGTATACACGAACCTCATTCTCAGCTGTAATTTAAGTGCATCGTTGATATTGATGGGCAGAAGGCCCCGTTCCTGCAAAACAGCACCGTGCTTTTTCTTCTGTTCGAGCACTTCTTTCAGGGAATCCTCATAGTCCGGCTGGCTCACCAGTCCGTTCTCGAATAACACCCTGCCGAACGTTTCCTTCAGAATGT
>JAJYYW010000323.1 GCA_021800575.1 bacterium | reverse complement strand
AATACCTGGACTCTCTTGTTCTTGCACGGTATGTTTCGCTCGAACGCAGTTATGAGGACATGCATCATGAACTGTATGAGGCATACCGACAAATCAACGACTATGAAGATAAGCTGCGGCTTATCAGGGAATTTAAGATCAAAGAAACATTACGTATCGGCATCAACGACATAAACGATAATCTCAATATTGTTGAGGTTTCCGAACAACTCAGCATGCTTGCGGATGTTATCATAGACATAACACTGAAATTTGTTATGGAAGAACTCGAGCCTGTCTACGGCAAAATACCGGACATGGAGGAAAACGGCATCGTGGTACTCGGCATGGGCAAGCTCGGGAGCAGGGAATTGAATTACAACTCCGATCTTGACCTTGTTTTCGTCTACGGGAGCGATAAACAGACCACGAAACAAGTTTCACCCCAGGAATATTTTTCCAAGGTGGTGCAGCGTTTTATTACGGCGATCAGTATATCCACGGAGATTGGTCACGCGTACACCATTGACACAAGGCTCCGGCCGTCCGGCAATCTTGGTCCTCTCGTTGCCAGCATGGATTCGTTTATCCAGTACCATAAAGAAAGTTCAATGATGTGGGAAAAACAGGCCTTACTCAAGGCAAGAGGCATAACAGGCCCTCAGCAAATCCTCAATAAAATATTCTCTTCGATGCCGGATATCATGTCCTCGGTCGCAAAAGACGAAAGCCTCAGATTGCAAATACACGACATGCGCATGCGGCTGGAAAAAAGTATCCAGAACGATGCAGCCAGCTTTAATTTTAAAAAGGGCATCGGCGGTCTCATGGATATAGAGTTCATCGTTCAGTATCTCGAATTGACCTATGGCAGCGAGGATACGGCCATCTATGAGCGGAACACCTTCCTTGCATTGGAAGTCCTTATGGAAAAAGGCTATATAAGCAAAAAGGATATGGATAAGTTAAAAGACGGATATATGTTTTTGAGAAAGCTGGAAAACAGGATGCGGATTGACAAGGACTTCTCCGTGGAGAAGATCCCGAAAAACGAGAAAGAACTCGAGCCGATAGCCATGCGTATGGGGTTCAAAGGCAAGTCGTGCGGGAAAGACTTCCTGAGCGCCTTAATGGATAAAACATCCGGAATACGGCGGATATACAACACCTACCTGTATTAATCCATACGTAAGTGCTTGACTTTTATTTTTACAGTTATATATAAAAAGATTACTATTGTGTTTTGTGCGGTAGTAAAAATGCAAACAGATAAGGAAAAAAAATGAAGAGCTTTATTGCAAAAAAAGAAGAAATTAAAAGATCGTGGAAGGTAATAGATGCCGATGGCGCTGTTCTGGGCAGGCTGGCTACCAGGATAGCAACAATGCTCAGGGGCAGGGACAAGGCAATCTATACCCCGAATGTCGACACCGGGGATTTTATCGTTGTGATAAATGCAGCAAAGGTAAAACTAACCGGCAATAAGTTAAAACAAAAAAACTATTATCACCACACCCTGTTTCCGGGAGGGTTAAAGAGTGAATCAGCGTCTTCGATGCTCCAGCGTCAGCCGGAAAAGGTCATTTTCCATGCGGTAAAAGGCATGCTCCCGAAAAACAAGCTTGCTGATAAAATTTTGACGAAACTCAAGGTATACCCCGGAGCTGAACATCCGCACGCGGCACAACTGAATTCTGAAAACAAAAAAGGTAAAGCGGAGGTAACCAATGGCTGAACTTCTTTTTCACGGCGTAGGCAAAAGAAAAACATCGACTGCACGGGTATGGCTGAAGCCCGGGAGCGGCGAAATTTCCATCAATAAGAAATCCTTTGATACCTACTTCCCCATCCTCGACGTGCGGGAAACCATTATCAGACCGTTTAAGCTCACGAACACCGAGGGCAAGTTCGATGTTGTCGCGAACATCATCGGCGGCGGGTGGTCATCCCAGGCACAGGCCTTTGCGCACGGGATTACGAAGGCCCTGATAGCATTTAACGGCGACCTCCGTTCCGAGCTCAAGAAGGCGGGTCTCATTACACGGGACCCCCGTATGAAAGAGCGGAAAAAATACGGAAGAAAAGCCGCCCGGAAGAGATTCCAGTACTCCAAGAGATAATGAAGAGAGTCGCCGTTTTAGGCGCAACCGGTTACTCTGGTATAGAACTTCTCAGATTGCTGCGTTTCCACCAGGAGGTGCAGGTCATTGCCGTCAGTGCCGACAAGAACGCCGGATTACCTGTCGATACGGTCATACCGTCCCTGCGCGGGTTCTATGCACTGACCTGCCGGAAAATAGACGAACTGGCGGGTACCGATCTTGATGCCGTTTTTCTTGCCCTGCCTCCAGAACAGTCTGCCTCCGTGTGCGAGAAATTTTTAAAAAAAGATACCCTGGTCATCGACATCAGTGCTGCGTTCCGGTTAAAAGATACCGGGCTGTTTAAACACTGGTACGGCTTCGAAACCGTTGCTGCACTGGCAGAATCAGCGGTCTACGGCATGCCGGAACTCAAGCGGGCGGAGATACGGCATGCCCGTCTCATAGCCAATCCGGGGTGCTACCCCACGGGGGCGATTATTCCGCTTGCGCCTTTCCTCCGGAGGAATATCATCGGCGGCAAGGGGATCATCGTCGATGCAAAGAGCGGGGTCACGGGTGCGGGCAGGTCGCCGTCACAGGAACTGCATTTTTCCGAGGTGAGCGGCGGATTCAGGGCCTACAAGCCGGCGGCGCACCGGCATATTCCCGAGATAGAGCAGGCGCTGTCAGAAATCAAACCGGGTACAGGTATCACCTTTGA
>JAJYYW010000322.1 GCA_021800575.1 bacterium | reverse complement strand
CTGTCAAGGGCGGTGAGCTCGGCTTCTTTACCGCAAACGAGATGGTTCCTGCCTTTTCCAAGGCCGCTTTTGCTCTGAAGAAACCCGGCCAGATAAGCCCGATCGTCCAGACGCAGTACGGCTACCATGTCATCCAGCTCATTGCAAAAAAGCCGGCGCAGGTCAGGACGTTCCAGGAGGTCAAACCGGAACTGCAGGCGATGCTGGCGCAGCAGGACGCAAAAACAGCCTTTGAGAAGCTGGTCGACGGTTTGAAGGCAAAAACAAAAATCGATATAAAAGTTCAGTGATGTGCACAGAGAACACCTTGTAACACAGTCCGAAGAAAAAACGGGCAGGAACTTCGAAAAAGAGCTCAACGAAGAACAGCTTAAGGTTGTTCTTTCAAAAGGTGGACCGAGTCTTGTTATAGCAGGTGCTGGCAGCGGTAAGACCCGAACCCTTATTTACCGGGTTGCGAAACTGGTCGATGACGGGGTCCCGCCTGCAAGCATCCTGCTCGTAACATTTACGAATAAGGCGGCAAAGGGAGTCCTGTCCCGAGTGGAACGCCTCCTCTCGGTTGACGGTAAGCGTGTGTGGAGCGGCACCTTCCATCATATTGCCAACCTTATTCTGCGCCGCCACATCGGCCTGCTCGGTTTCCGGAGCAACTACACGATCCTTGACGAGGAGGACCGGACGGACCTGGTATCCCTGGCGATCGCGGAGTTCGGCCTCAACGAAAGCAGGCGGTTTCCCAAGGCGAACGCCGTTGCGGGCGTCATCAGCCTTTCCACGAACCTCTCCCAGCGCATCGATACCACCGTTGCGCAGCGGTTTCCGCATCTGAACGAGTTCATCGATGATCTCCTGTTGATTCACGAGCATCTCACGAACAGGAAGAAGGCGTTGAACGCCCTCGATTTCGATGACCTGCTTGTGTTCCTCAAGCAGGTGCTCATGGAGCACGCGGATGTCCGGGATCATTACCAGAGCCTGTTCCGGCATATCCTGGTGGACGAGTACCAGGACACGAGCAAGCTCCAGGCGGACATCGTGGACATCCTCGCACAGGGGCACCGCAACATCATGGTCGTGGGCGACGATGCCCAGTCCATCTACGCGTTCCGCGGTGCGCATTACGAGAACATCCTCGGCTTTACGGAGCGCTATCCGGACGCGGTCGTGTACAAGCTCCAGACCAATTACCGGAGCACGCAGTCCATCCTTGACCTCGCGAATTCGAGCATCATCAGAAACAAAAAACAGTACCTCAAACAGCTCGTTGCGACACGGGGCGTCGGACTGCTGCCCACCATCGTGAAAACCGCGAATACCGAAGAGCAGGCGAGTTTTATAGCAAAGCGCATTCTCCACGCGGACGCGAGCCTGAACGATATCGCGGTGCTGTACCGCTCCCACTACCATTCGATGGAAATCCAGATGGAGCTGACCAGGCTGGGCATACCCTTCGAGATCCGGTCCGGCATCAAGTTCTTTGAACAGGCGCACATCAAGGATGTGCTGAGCTACCTGCGGTTCGTCAATAATCCCATGGACGAGCTTGCGTTCAAGCGGGCATTGAAACTGTACCCCGGCATCGGGGTCAAGACGTCCGGGTACCTGTGGGACACGTTCGTGCAGGCGCAGTATGCGCTTTCTGCCCTGGAAGCGAAGGAAACGCTGGAAGAGCTGTCCCGGAAGGCGCAGCAGCATTTTTCCGGTTTTTATAAACTCATCCTCAACCTCTCGGATATGAAGGAGAAGCTCCCCTCGGACATGCTGATTCTCATCCTCGAGTCCGGCTATGAAGAGTACGTGAAGCTGAGCTACACGAACGCGGAGGCCAGGCTCGAGGACGTACGCCAGCTGATCAATTACTCCGCGCGGTTCCAGAGTGTCACGGGCTTCCTCAGCGAGATGGCACTCGTCGCAACGGTCGTGTCATCGGACGTGGAAGAGGCAGACAAGGAACGGGTCATACTGTCCAGTATCCATCAGGCAAAGGGGCTCGAGTGGAAGATCGTTTTCATACCGTGGCTGGTGGACGGCAAGTTCCCGGTCATCAGGGGGAACGACAACCAGAGGCGGGAAGCGGAGACGGACGCGATCGAGGAGGAGCGGCGGTTGTTCTATGTTGCGACGACCCGTGCGAAGGACACGCTTTATCTGTGCTACCAGGAATGGATCCCGGAGCGGGGCACCTACAACAACGCCCTGATAAAGCCGTCGCGCTTCATACGGGAGCTGCCATCCTATGCCTATGAAACACAGGAGTAAAAACACATGTTCAAACTGATAAAGTATTTCATCCTCGCGCTCATCATTCTTGCACTGATCTACCTCCTGCGGGTGAGCTTCCGGCATAACGCCATGGAGATCACCCTGAAAAATCCGCAGAAGCTCCAGAACATCGAGGAAAAGACCAAACAGCTGAAAAAGACGTTCACCCTGTTCAATAAACAACCCGGACAGCCGACCAGGACCACCGTGGAGCAGGAGAAAAAGACAGGAGAAGACAAGCAGGAGCTGGACAGGTTTATTCAGCAGCATTCGAACTGAGACCAGGCCCGGAACCCCGGAACGGGGAGGCCGCACCAGGGGGTAACGATGGCTATACAAACCATAACGACGGACAGGGGCACACTCTCGTGTCTACTATCGGAAACCGGGACGCAACCGGTTGTGGTGTTTCTCCATGGTGCCGGGTCCACCCGGGACGTGTGGGAAGCACAATGGCGTTTTTTCAAGGACCGGCTGCGCGTGATTGTCCCGGACCTGCCCGGGCACGGTGATTCACCGGGCCAGGCCTGCGA
>JAJYYW010000321.1 GCA_021800575.1 bacterium | reverse complement strand
CCGGGGATCATTCTTCAGCTCGCTGGTGGAAAACGCCCAGAGCAAAATCACGATCGTAGATAAAAACGGTGCGATCCGGTACCAGAACAAGGGCTTTTACGGAGACGATTTCTATACCCCCGAAGATCTCATCGGTAAAACATTTTTCGGACTCGTTCATCCGGATTATGCGCAGCAGCTGCAAGCCCTGTTCGAAGACCTTGTTCAGAACCCGGGTTCCGTGCACCAGATGCAGGTACCGTTCCGCTACAAGGACGGTTCGTGGCATTTCCTCGATATCAGGGCAAAGAGCATGCTCGATGATCCCGTCATTGGGGGTATCGTCGTCAATTCGAGGGATATCACCGATCGCAAGGCCGTGGAGAATGAGCTGAAACAGCGTACGGTCCAACTCGAGCACGAGGTCGAGGACCGGAAGAAAGCAGAACAGGCGTTGCGGACGAGCGAAGAATTTTTCAGAACCATAGTGCAAAACAGCTTTGATTCCATCGTGGTCATTGACAGCAAGGGCGTTCGGAAGTATGCCTCCTCATCATTCAGCAATGTCGGCGGGTACAACTCGGAGGACATGCTCGGAAAAAGCGTGTTCGATCTCGTGCATCCTGACGACCGGGCCATAGTGGCGAGAACGTTCCAGGAGCTGCTGGCAGATCCTTACCATATGCGCTCGCTGCAGTCACGCTACCTCGCCCGGGACGGTCACTATATCTGGGTGGAAGTGCTCGCCGTCAATATGCTGCATAATCCCATTGTGCACGGGATTGTGCTGGACACCCGGGACATTACGGACCGCAAAAGGATCGAAGAAGAGCTGCACAAGAGCGAAGAACGGTTCCGTACCATTGTTCAGAACAGTACGGATATCATCATTATCGTCGATGAACAGGGAAGAAACACGTATATATCGTCTTCGTTCGGCAAGATCACCGGCCATCCGATCGAGAGCAGGATAGGCAAAAGCATTACCGACCTTATTCACCCGGATGACCTCGGTCTCGTGACCGGTGCATTGAACGATGTACTCCGGGAGCCGGACATACTACATACGCTTGAAGTCCGGTATCTGCACGGTGATGGTACGTACCACTGGTTTGAAATATCAGCCATGAACCTGCTGAACGATCAGATCGTCAACGGCATCGTCACGAATTTCCGCGACATCTCGGAGCGCAAGCGGGCGGAAGAGAAGCTGAAAGAGGAGATGGAGATCACGACGCAGCTGTTGTCGCTGTCCGAGGCGGTGGCGACGATCACGGACGTGGACCGGCTGATGCTGGAGGCGGCACGGGCGAGCAAGCACATCATGCACAGCGACATGGCGGTATCGTACCTGTGGGACAAGCAGGCGGGGGTGTTCGTGCCGGGAGCGGTGGTGGACATGCCGAACGACATTGTGCCGCTGTTCCGGACGGAGAACGTGGACATGAAAGACGTGGGAAGTTTTTTGAGCATCCGCAAGCCGTTTCTGGTACGGTTTGCGCACAGCGTGCTGACGGAACCGGTGATACTGCCGGTGATAGATGTTGGGGAGCAGGGGATGCAGTGGCTATCCCTGATGCACTTCATCGACCAGGAACAGCTCAACGCGATGATGGTGATCCCGCTGATGAGCCGGGAGGAGATGCTGGGGATGATCATCGGGATCTACCTGAAGGAGGGCCGGGCGCCGGTGCGGTTCAGCGAGCGGTACACTGCGGCGGTGCGCGGGATAGGGAACCAGGTATCGACGGCACTGGAACAGGCGAAGCTGTACCGGGAGTCCGTGGAAAAGACGATGGAGCTCGCGCACCGGATAGAGGTGATCAACACGATGTACGAGATAGACCGCAGTATTCTGTCGAGTCTGACGTCGGCGGACATCCTGAGCACGGTCACGAGGATGGCGGGCAAGCTGCTGCCGTGCGACGTGGCCGCTATCATGCTCGTGGACACGGAAAAGAAAGGGTTTAACCGCATCGCAAGCTCGGGGGTACTGGCAAAGGAACTCGGCTCGTTCTTTTTACTCAGCACGACGAGCGTGACGGAGGTTATCAGGTCCGGCAGACTCCAGTATGTCCCGGACCTCAGCGCGGTGAAGGATATTCTCCCGTTTGAATCAGAACTCCTGAACAAGGGGCTTTTGTCCGTGATACGGGTCCCGCTCAGTATCGGAAACGAGGTTATCGGAACACTGGGATTCGGATCGCGGCGTGCGTCGGCGTTTACGCGGGAAGACCTGCTGACGGCGGAACGGCTGGGGTCGCAGATCTCCGTAGCGCTGGCGAATGCGCGGCTCATCTCGGACCTCGAAGAATCGTCCATGGCGACCATCAAGTCCCTGTCCAACGCGATCGATGCCAAGTCAAAATGGACGGCCGGTCATTCCGAGGGTGTCGCGCGGTACGCGCAGGCGATCGGCAAGGCGCTGGGGCTGGACCGGCGGGAGCTGGGCGACCTCGAGGTTGCCTCCATGCTCCACGATATCGGCAAGATAGGGACCTACGCGTACATCCTCGACAAGCAGGAAAAACTTGCGGACGAGGAATGGTCGCTGATCAAGGAGCACCCGGACAAAGGGGTGGAGATACTGTCGCCGATCAAGCAGCTCCAGCACATCATTCCCGTGATCCGGCACCACCACGAGTATTTTGACGGGACCGGGTACCCCGGGGGGCTCAGGGGTGAGGAGATCCCGCTGCTAGCGCGGATTCTGTCAGTGGCGGATGCGGTGGATGCGATGAGCTACGACCGGCCGTACCGCAAGCACATGGGCAAGGACGAGATCATCAGGGAACTGAACCGGTGCTCGGGCACGCAGTTCGATCCC
>JAJYYW010000320.1 GCA_021800575.1 bacterium | reverse complement strand
CACGAACGCCAGCGAGGGAATGTTTGCCGTGAAAAACGAACACAAGAATTTTGACATCGTATTTACACTGCATATCGACAAGGACGTCGCGGGGAAAGAACTGTTTATCGACACCGAGCCGGCGCACGACGGTATCATCGAGGATCAACTGTCCGTGACGTCGCAGATCACAACGTCCCAGCTCAAACTCCTGTACCCTGCCTTGTTCAACCTGTATATTCCCCGCAAGGAGCTCCGCTACACAGCCGTTCTACCTCTGCGGAGCAAAACGGAAGAAGTTGGTCTGATCATTTTGTTTCTGGAAAACCCCATCAATGAACGGATAAGCATGATCCTGGATACCCTTATCAACCAGGTATCCATATCCCTGTACAACTCCATCCTGTTCGACAAACTCGGGAAACTGGCGATAACGGACGGTCTCACCAATCTCCATAATCACCGGCATTTCCAGGAGTATATAGAAGCAGAGATAAAAGAAGTAAACCGGTACAGCAAACCGCTGACCCTGCTCATGATCGACATCGATCATTTCAAGCTCTTGAACGACACGTACGGACACCCACAGGGTGACCGGGTATTGAAGAAATTATCCGATAGTATCATGCAGACGATACGGGACGTCGATTACGCGGCGCGGTACGGCGGGGAGGAGTTCTGCATCGTACTTCCCAATACCGATGCATCCGGAGCCTACAAGATTGCAGAACGGCTGAGAAAAAGGATCGAGGCCCTGAGCATACGGTCGGACAAGGGAGATGCTATACGGTTTACGGTCAGTATCGGACTGTCGTCCGTACCGGGCGATGCCCGGAATAAAGACGACGTAATCCAGCACGCGGATCACGCCCTGTATGTGTCCAAAGAAAAAGGTAGGAACAGAACGACAATGTATGATACGATAGTGGTTCAGGAGGAAAAAGCATGAAAAAACTCGGCGTTAATTTCGATCATATTGCAACCATACGCCAGGCACGAAAGACATTTGAGCCCGACCCGGTAACCGCGATCGGCATCGTAGAGCTTGCCGGTGCGGATAGTATCGTCATGCACCTGAGGGAAGACCGGCGGCACACCCAGGACAGGGACCTCGAACTCGCGCGTAAGATCATCAAAACAAAGCTCAATCTCGAGATGGCGCCCACCCAGGAAATGATTAAAACAGCACTCGATATAAAACCGGATACCGTAACGCTCGTACCCGAACGAAGGGAGGAGCTGACCACCGAGGGCGGCCTCGAGGTCGCCCTGAACATGGAATCCTTCAAAAAGTACATCCGGCTGTTCCATGATGCGGACATCACGGTCAGCCTGTTTATCGACCCGGATCTCGATCAGATAAAAGCGGCACACCGGGTAGGAGCGGATATCGTCGAAATCAGCACCGCACGGTACAGTGAATCGAAATCAATAAAAGAATCCGAAACCAACATCCAGCAGATTATCAATGCCGTTATAACGGCGGAAAAATTGAAGCTCGGCGTCGCTGCCGGGCACGGTCTTACGTACATCAATATAGAACCGGTCACACGAATCGATGCCATCACGGAATACAACATCGGGCATTCCATCATAGCGCGGGCCGTTTTCACCGGCATTGCGGAAGCAGTTCGAGAAATGAAAAACAAAATCAACGCACGCCCGTAAACAGGTGTGCATGCAGGGAGGCGGTCTTCTGTGTCTATCATAACCCTATCGAGAGGAACATTTACCGGCGGCGAACAGCTTGCGAAATGCCTCGCACAAAAGCTCGGGTACAAGGCAATCAGCAGGGAAATCCTCGTTGAAGCTGCGGAAAAATACGGTATTTCGGAGCAACAACTGACAACGGCCATGGAGGCAAAGCCCGCTCTCAAAGAACGGCTTTCACTGAACATCGACCGCTTCCGGTACCTGTCCTTTATCCAGGCGACCTTGTGCGAACAGGCAAAGCACGACAATATCGTCTACTACGGCCACGCCGGTCACCTGCTGCTGCGGGACGCGTGTCCCGTCATCAAGGTCAAGGTCATAGCAGACATGGAACAGCGCATCATTTTCGCCATGGAGCACAACAAGCTTTCCCGGGAAAAGGCCCGTACGTACATCCGGAAAATGGACAAACACAGGGCGCAATGGACCAGGTTCCTGTACGATATAGACTGGCAGGACCCGTCCCTGTTCGATGTCGTCATCAACCTGAAAGACATGAGCGTTGAAACAGCGTGTGACCTCATCGCCGATCTGGCAGCCGCCCCGGAATTTCAGCTCACCGAAGCGGTAAAGAAGGCGATAGCGGACCTTACGATAGAGAGCCAGATCAAGGCAAAGCTTGCATCGGACGATGCAACCAGGGATTACATGCTGACCATTATGGTAAAAAACGGAAACGTGAGGATCAGCGGGAGGGTGCGGAACCCGGAGCATGCGGGCAGGATCAAAACGCTGGTCGAGGAAATGCCCGAGGTGAAGACCATGGACTGCGGCTGCGTCAATTATTACCTCAACGATGACGTCATCCTCTGATATTGCTGACAACCGCGATAGGCGTAAGTCCCTGTGCCCCGCAGGGGTACCCTGCCCTTTCTCAAGCTATTTCGGGACACCATTACCTTTTGTATCCCTTTTTTGACGGGAGGAGCGAAAGGGAGTGTGACAGCACATGAAGCTTCGACGGTCATCACCCCCACTCTGTCTTTCCCCTCAAGGGAAGAGGGTATTGTTTGCGGTGTCATATAATTCCCAAGGAAAGACATTACAGACGAAGCATCGAACACAGCAAAACACACCTGTTTCCGGGATGCGTTCTTATTCCGAGAGATAGTGCTCCTTCG
>JAJYYW010000319.1 GCA_021800575.1 bacterium | reverse complement strand
ATGTATATGACCGGCAATCCGTATCATACCATCAATCCCCAGGCACCGCCGGTCATGTATGGTATTGAAGATATGAATCTGACGGCACAGGACCCTGTTACGAATGCGGTACTGAACCAGAATATGATGGGCGTACAGCTGACAGGTACCGTTACTGTCGATAAAACCGATGGCAGTTTGATTATCAATTACATCGGCATGACAACGCTCAATATCATGGGTATCGAGAATGCACCGGTAACCTTGTTTCTCAGATTCAGGTCAGTGCCTGTTGGATGGGTTGCGCCACAAAGGGATAACACCTTTGTTGCGACAGGCACGATTCCGTACAGCGGAGACAGCAGGATAGGCACTGACAGCAGCTTCATTGTTAATTTTTCCGGACCGTTGGATCCTGGCAACTATCTGAAGATGCTGAACCTTAACCTGACCTCATCGACGACCGGATATCAGACCGTTTACAACGGGTCCAGTGTGATTGTGACGCCGTACAATTTGAGTAATCCCTATTATCCTCTCCCCCTTGTACCGCAGACGCCCTATTCACTGACCGTATATAGCGGTCTTGCGTCCCTGATGGGAACAACCACCCCTCAGGATGCTGTGTTCAGTTTTACGACAGATGCCGCAGAGTATGGTGCAACGACAGCTGGCACATATGTGACGCCTGTTATCGGCACGGTGTTTCCGGGAAGCGGTATTCTGCCGTTGTTTGCACATCCTTACATAAGCCTGGATAAATTCATCGATCCGGCAAGTGTTGCATATAATCAGGACGTGTTTGTAACGGACACGACGACAGGTCTGCAGGCGCCGGGTGGTGTAGTCGTCACCGGCAAAAAGATACAGTTCATTCCGTCCCGGCCGCTCATCAACGGTGACCAATATACGTTTGCCGTCTCGAACGCCATTACAGACCTCGATGGCTACACCCTGACCCGGGACACAGCCATTCATTTTACAGCCGAGGCTACCCCGTGGTTCCCGATACTCTCGCAGGAGCTCTCGCCGGTCGCTGACAGGAACCAGGATGCATATCTTGACGGCTCCGAGAGCCCGACGCCGGAAAATGCCATCGTCATGGCACCAACCGTTGCAACCGTATCTGTTCTGGGATTGCCGGCAACAGCGGCGGTTCAGCTGCAGACCCCCTCCTATTTAAGTGGTCTGCTCAATGCCATGGTAACAGGTATCACGGTCGATACCAGCGGTAACCCGCAAATGCAGTTTATCGTGGACGATGGGGCAAAGCAATTTGGTACCACTATAACGATCGTTGGAACCGTGTATTCCTTTATTACGCTGTCCCAGACGAATGTAACCGGCAGACTGACGCTTTCCCTGCTTCCCCTGTCGCCTGCTGCAGCAGCGGGCTGGCCATGCGGCGTACAACCTGCCTGCGGGTATATCGCGTACGACACATCTGCACAGCAGCTTACCGCAGTTACCTACATGGCGGCCACTGCATCCGCCTCGGACCCGACTGTCCAGAAGATGATGTCGCCGTATCAGCCCACGAAGGTCGTACTCTCGGGACCTGTAACATTTTTGTCCGATGGAAGGCTTGCACTAACCATGTCGGGAACGACAACCATGACAACGGACCTGCTTGCGGCAATTCTCGGCAATACAAAAATCGGGACAGCGTATATACCGACGACTATTTATACCCGTATCGTATCGACTATACCTTCGATATGGAATTAGACGGATCATGTCGATCGACCATGGTGTGATAAAAACAGGTGGATAAAATGGACCCATTGGCTCGTCGTGAAAAAGGAGGTCCTATGGTTACGCGGAAACTGTTGAGGAGCAAGGGATACTCTGCGGTGCTGCTCCTGTCTGCACTGCTGTTCATAGTTGGCCTGAACTGCGGTAAAAAAACCGGCTTTTTAGACCGCTCATCCGGACCATCTCCGGTAACCGGCGTTCCGGACGCGCCGGTCAGCCTTGATGCTATGCCCGGCAATGCGCAGACCGTGGTCAGCTGGGGCGCTGTTCCGGAGGCATCCTCGTACAATCTGTACTGGTCAACGTCACCCGGCGTGACCCCTGCACAGGGAACACGCATAGCCGGAGTAACGAGTCCATACGTGCATGCAGGACTGACAAACGGGACGGTGTACTATTACGTGGTAACCGCGGTGAACAGTACCGGGGAAAGTAAGCCATCGTCCGAGGCTTCTGCAACGCCGTCCGTATCCGGTATGCCGCCCGGTGTACCCACCGGGCCTACCGCTGTGCCGGGAAATGCCCAGGTGAGCGTGTACTGGAACCCAGTCCCGGGTGCAACCTCGTACAATCTGTACTGGTCGACGTCATCCGGGGTAACCCCTGCCAACGGAACACGGATAGCCGGTGTGACGAGTCCGTACGTGCATGCAGGACTGGCGAACGGGACTGCGTATTATTATGTGGTAACCGCCGTGAACAGCTATGGAGAAGGTGCGCCATCCGTACAGGCCTCTGCAATACCGTCCGCGTCATTGCCCATGCCAACGAGCGTTCTTAATACCCTGCCCTGGGAAGGTGCAAAGCTCATGCCCTTGAATCCTTCTCTCCTGATCATTTTTTCGAATCCCCTGAGCCAGAGCACCAGCGGTATGGTCATCACTTTTACTGCATTGCCATCCGGGCAGTCCATAACCGGGCAGACGGGTATTCAGTCAAGCTATTTGTATTTTACACCATCCACAAGCCTTCTACCCCTGAGTTACTATAGATTTACCTTGTCCGGTACCCTGGTGGACGGAAACAGCGCACCGGTGGTTTTGCCGCCGCAGGGATTAACCTTTTCATTCGAAACGCAG
>JAJYYW010000318.1 GCA_021800575.1 bacterium | reverse complement strand
CGATATAGGCACGAAGAATGATTCCCTTGCGCAAGAAAGGATTCGGTGGATACACGCGAATCCCTATTATTACGGTCAGCTGATACGATCGCTGAAGTTTATCATAGAAAAAAACGCACGTGTTTTAAACGTACGATGCGGTGTCGGGTATCTGCTCAATGCACTGGAGCCCCGGCGAGGTGTCGGCGTCGATGATTCGGCACTCCAGATCGAAGAGGCCGGAAAAAATTATCCGCATCTGATGTTTCTGAAGCAGAATCCCGAGGAATTGGATCTCCATGAAATCTTCGATTATATCCTGATTACAACCATAGAAGATATCGTGGATATAAAGGCCCTGCTGGATTCCATACAAACCTGCAGTGACAGTCACACGCGCATCATTATCGTGAGCTACAACGATTTATGGCACCCTGTTGTCAGGCTGGCCGAGCGTCTGAAACTCAAAGTCCCTCAAAAATTACATAACTGGCTCGCGCGGGAGGATACGAAGAACTTCCTTACCCTCAGCGGCTTCGAGGTTATCACTACGCGGTCGATCATCCTGTTCCCGTTCAACGTTCCCATCATTTCATACCTGTTGAATAAATTCATTGCGCGTCTTCCATTTTTCAAACGGCTGGCCTTTATCCGGATACACATTGCGCGCCCGCTTAAACCCGGGAACAAGGATTTTTCGGTTTCAATCATTGTCCCCTGTAAAAATGAGGCCGGCAACATCGAAGATGCCGTGAACAGGATACCCCGGATGGGGACGCACACGGAAATTATATTCGCCGACGACAAGTCTACGGACGGGACGCCGGCAAAAGTGCTGGAAATGATACAGCACCATCCGCACAAGGATATAAAACTGGTCTATGGGCCCGGTGTAGGAAAAAAAATGAACGTCTGGACGGGGTTCGATGCAGCGCATGGGGATATCCTGATGATACTCGATGCCGATCTGTCGGTTTTGCCTGAAGAGCTGGTCTATTTTTATGAGGCCATAAGAAACGGCCGCGGCGAGTTCATCAACGGCTCGCGGCTGGTTTACCCGATGCACGAACACGCGATGAAGTATTTTAATTATCTGGGTAATAAAATTTTCAGTATGTTGTTTTCATACATCATCGACACTCCCATAAAAGATACCCTCTGCGGCACCAAGGTCCTGTGGAGGCGTGACTACGAACGGTTAAAACATTATATCGGCAGCTGGGGCGAGGCCGATCGGTGGGGAGATTCTGATTTGCTGTTGGGAGCGGCGAAGCTGAACCTGAAGATCATTGATTTGCCGGTACACTACTATGAACGGGTGTACGGAGTGACGAAGATGAAAAATGTATTAAAAAACGGGCTGATCATGTTAAGAATCAGTACGGTGGCTTTCTTTAAATTAAAATTTCATTGACACGCCGGTACGGAGAGTATGGGAAAAATGAACATAGTGATAACGGGCAGCAGCGGACTCATCGGTTCCGAGGCTGCGCGGTATTTTGGCTCCCGAGGACATGCGATCATAGGGATCGATAATAATCTCAGAAAATATTTTTTTGGTGAGGACGGTGACACAGCGTGGAACTTGAAGGCTTTACTGAACAGCGGCATACATTTTACACATCTCGATGTCGACGTACGGGATCGTGCCCGGATCCTGGATATTTACAAGACCTACAGACCGCAGGCGACCATCCATTGTGCTTCCCAGCCTTCCCATGACCTGGCGGCAAGGATACCGTTTGACGACTTCGATACGAATGCAGGAGGAACATTGAACCTTCTGGAGGCGAGCCGCAGGTTTACGTTTGATTCTCCCTTCATTTACATGAGTACCAATAAAGTCTACGGAGAGACGCCCAACGAACTTGAACTGGTTGAAATGCCAACCCGGTATGATTACAGGGATCCCGCGTACTATGACGGTATCGACGAAACAATGAGGGTGGACCGGACCAGGCACAGCCTGTTCGGCGCTTCAAAGGCCGCAGGTGACCTCGTAACGCAGGAATACGGTCTCTATTTCAATATGCCCACGGTCTGTTTCCGGGGTGGATGTTTTACCGGACCTGCCCACAGTGCGGTCGAATTACACGGATTTTTATCGTATCTGGTAAAAACGGCCCTGGCGGGCAAAAAATACACCATCTTCGGATACAAGGGGAAACAGGTGCGGGACCAGCTTCACAGCAGGGACGCCGTTACGGCATTCGAATGTTTTATCGATAAACCGCGGGCGGGAGAGGTCTACAACCTGGGCGGTGGACGACAGAACAGTATATCCATCGTGGAGTGTATAGATCTCTTAAAGGAATCATTCGGACTTACTGTGGATGCTACGTTGACCGAAAACAACAGGATCGGCGACCATATCTGCTATATCAGCAATCTAAAGAAAATAAGAGAACATTATCCGAAGTGGAACATAACAAAAAACCTAAACCAGATCATAGAAGATATCATTCATGCTGCAAAAACACTTTAAAAATATTGATCTTGATTCCCCTGATGCAACCATGCTCCACAGGCAAATAATAAAAACAAATCCTTATCTTTATCACTGGTACAAAAAACAGTACCTCAAATATAAAGAAATGATAGCTCATCAACAGCACGGAGTGCATATAGAGCTGGGAACCGGTGGTGGTTTTATCAAGGACGTACTGCCGTTTGTTACGTCATCATCACTGTTGTACGATGACGTAAAGAACGGATTTGCCGATGTGCATCTCGATGCCGAGAAGCTCGATATCGAAGATGTATCCGTAGATAGTTTTTTCTTGCTTGATACATTCCACCATATTAAGCATCCCTCTTTATTTCTCTCTGAAGCCAGCC
>JAJYYW010000317.1 GCA_021800575.1 bacterium | reverse complement strand
CCGTTCCCCAGCCGCTGATTGCCGTTTTCGTCCTTCGCCATCATCACGTTCGCTATCTGTTCAAAACTGCCGAGGTCGGCCCAGGGAATATCCATGCCGATGATGGATACCCGGTCGAGTTTCTCTATGACGCCTTTGTCGATGGAAATGTCGCGCAATTGGGCGTACTCCTCTTTGATCGTTTTCCGCTCGTAGGGCCCCTTGAAGGCCTTCCGGATGTTTTCAAGGGCAGCGGCAAGCTCCGGCATGTGCTGTCCGATGGCCTGCAGCATGGTGCTGACCTTGAAAACGAAGATACCAGCATTCCACAGGTAGCCTTCGGCCACAAATTGTTCGGCCGTCTGTTGCTGCGGTTTTTCCATAAACCGGGCGACCTTAAAGGCGCCGGTGCCTTCCAGGGGCTCTCCCCGTGCGATGTACCCGTAGTTGGTGGAAGCAGACGCCGGCTTCACGCCAAACACGACAACCGTGTCCGTCGTCCGGCATACGTCAACGGCCGTGTGCAGCAACCTCGCAAACTGTTCGTCGTCTCCGATGTAGTGGTCCGCCGGACTGACGATCGCCAGTGCATCGCTGTCCCTGTCGATGATGTGGATGCAGGCGAGACCGATGGCTGCCGCGGTATTGCGGCCAAGGGGCTCGGAAAAAATATTTTCGAGCGGCAGATCCTGCACGGCCCCGTAGACGGGGGCAAAGACTTCCTCGTTCGTCACCACATAGATGCTGCTGCTGTCAACAACCGTTTTGAGACGCGCCAGCGCTTGCTGTATCAGGGATATATCCTTCGGAATGGCAAGCACGGGTTTCGGCCGCAGCAGCCTGGACAGAGGCCACAACCGTTTTCCCTGCCCCCCTGCAATAATGACGCCGTAGACGCTCATCCGCCGGTTCTTCCGTAGTCGTCTTCAAACCTCACGACGTCGTCCATGTGGGGTGTCGAGACTTCGTAGATATAGGAATCCGTTACAGCATGTATCCGGTGTTTGTTGCCCGGCAGTATGCGGATACTGTCACCCTCTTTGAGCTCCACGCTTCCGGCATCTTTACTGTCCGGAAACTCGAGAACAACCTTGCCCCGGTCGAGGAACATGGTCTCATCCTTTTTCCGGTGCATCTGAAGGCTTGAGCGCGTCCCTGCCTTGAGGAACAGGACTTTGCCGATATAGTGGGGCGTATCGGCCCACACCAGTTCATAGCCCCACGGTTTCTCAATCCGGTAGGGCGTGCCCGCCGCGCTGCCGTGAGACGAGGGTTGTGTCATATAATGCCGGATGCAGTGTCCGCCAGTATCCTGTCGCCTATCCTGATCTCCTGGACGCTCTTGGTGATGACCGCGGTCGACGTATTGCCCTGTACCTTGATGATCGTGAGCTTGCCGAGGATCTCTTTCGGCAGGTGCAGCGTGTCGTGGGTCACAGGGTCCTCGACCGGTTTTCTGTCCTTGTAGATGACAAACGTGTTGCCCGGCTGAACACCTTCGTCGCTCCCCCGATCGATATAAACAACGTCGTTCTCCCCGTAGATCGTCAAATTGTGCTTGCCGCAAATAACGTATCCCTGGATGGGGTTTTGTGCGAGCGTCAGGTCGATGGTTTTCGTCCCGGGTTCGTACGGAACGAGCTTGTCATGCACCCTGATCTCCTCATTCGATTGCGTTATGATCGCGGTTGACACGTCTTTCTCCACCTTCGTGATCTTCAGGCGTCCGAGGATCTTGATCCGATACCCGAGAAAATCGTCCGTCTCGGGATCGTAGACCTTCACATCCTTTGTATAGATATTGAACTCGTCCCCTTCCTTGACCCCTGCATTGCTTCCCAGGTTGACAAACACGACATCCGGCGCAGCAAATATGGTCCTTCCGGGATTGTTCGCCGCAACGATCTCTCCCGCAGCCGCAAGTTCATGCCGGGAAATAAAACCTGCAGATCCCATAGACGGAAACACATAGGTATTCACGGGTGCACTGACAAACTGGACGCCGTAGGGAACAGCGGTACTGATGGATGGCGCTTCCTCCTGCTCGATGGGCTGTTCCATTTCCTGGGGCTGTTCCTGTACCTGCGGTGCAGAGGTCGGTGTGGTGATCGCTGCCTGGAGCTGGGGTATTTTGGAAGGGATCGCTTCGGGCATTTCCTGCGCAACAGCGGCGGACAGCGGCTGTGCAGCCGTTACACCGGTGACCGGCAAAACGGAGGTCGGCAGTAACGCGATGGGCTCCCCGGGATAAATGAGGTGCGGGTTTGTTATATACTTGTTCTGTTCCCACAGTTTGGGCCAGATGAACGGATTGGCATTGAAACGCAGTGAAATGTTCCAAAGGGTGTCTCCCTGCTTGACGATATAGACAAGGGCGTCTTTGTTCGAATCTGTCATTCCGTACACTGAAATGAATAACATTATCAGTCCGCCGCAGAAGCCGAACAGTATTCTTTTATAGTTCTTCATAACCCTCCTCGCGTTTTTGTAGTTCTTTATCAAATATTCGGGGGTTAGTCAACTAACGGAGCCTCAGAAAGGCCTCGTGTCATACTTCCATTGCTGCAGCGAGCCGGGCGGTAGTTGTACCTCTCCAATCGTCATTTTGTGCTTGACACGGAATCCAGTCATGTTCTCTGGATTCCCTCTTTCGAGAAAATGACATCAGAACAGGCGAGGAGACTATTCCTTCCCCTGTTAGGGGAATGCCAGGATGAGGTCTCATAAAATCTCACTTCTTTACCACCGGCTTCCAGCTCTTTTCTCTCATTGGCAGATTTACTTCAGTTTCGTTGTTCCTGTTATCAGTTTGGCTACAAGATTACCCGTTTTGAAAAAGCTATACACCAGT
>JAJYYW010000316.1 GCA_021800575.1 bacterium | reverse complement strand
TACAACGATTCCGTTGTTATATTTAGTGATCCTTACTACAGCCAGGCCGTGAATATTTTACGGTTGATACCCGGAAGCGAGAAACTTGCCCGGTCAAAGGTAAAAAACTCGGTGTATGATATATATGTCGTGATTGGTTGCAGTGGTGTTGCAAACGCAAAATAGATAAGAGAGAAAACAAGGCAGCAAGAAAAACTTTACGTTAAGAAAATAAAAAAGGTTCAGGTCACTTTCGCAAAGAAAGGGCCAGACCTTTTTTATTTGTCAACAGTAAGAGTTCATCCGTGTAAAAACAGAGGAAGGTAAACGCATTGAATCTAAAAGAACTCAAAACAAAATCCATAGCAGAGCTTGCGAATATCGCTAAAGAACTGAACGTAGAAGATGCCATGAGCCTGCGCAGACAGGAGCTGATTTTCGGCATTCTGAAGGCCCAGAGCGCAAACAACGGTATTATTTACGGAGAAGGCGTTCTGGAGATACTCCCCGACGGGTACGGTTTCCTGAGATCGTCCGATTACAATTACCTGCCGGGTCCTGATGACATTTATGTCTCGCCATCTCAGATACGGAAATTCGGTATACGGACGGGTGATGTCGTCACCGGCCAGATACGTCAGCCAAAAGAGGGAGAAAAGTACTTCGCACTGGTCAAGGTCGAGACCATCAACAACGATGATCCCGAGGTTGCACGGAACAAGATACTGTTCGATAACCTCACGCCCCTGTACCCCGAGGAAAAATTTAAACTGGAATACAATACTTCCGAGCTGTCGACCCGTATCATCGACCTGCTCGCCCCCATAGGGAAGGGGCAGCGGGGACTGATCGTAGCCCAGCCGAGAACCGGGAAGACCATTTTGCTGCAGCACATAGCAAATGCCATCATCAAGAACCACCCCGAGGTTCATCTCATCGTTCTGCTGATCGATGAACGGCCGGAAGAGGTCACGGACATGCAGAGATCCGTCAAGGGAGAGGTCATAAGCTCCACGTTCGACGAACCTGCCCAGCGGCACGTTCAGGTGGCGGACATGGTGCTTGAAAAGGCAAAACGGCTGGTCGAGCATGGCCGCGATGTCGTCATACTGCTCGACAGTATCACGAGGCTTGCACGGGCGCACAATACGATTGTTCCCGCGAGCGGGAAGGTCCTCTCTGGAGGTGTTGATGCGAATGCGCTCCAGCGGCCAAAGCGGTTTTTCGGCGCCGCCAGGAATATTGAGGAGGGGGGGAGTCTCACCATTATGGCAACAGCCCTCATCGATACCGGCAGCCGCATGGACGAGGTCATCTTTGAGGAATTCAAAGGCACCGGGAACATGGAAATCGTCCTGGACAGGCGTCTTGCGGATAAGCGGGTCTTTCCAGCCATGGATATCAGTAAGTCTGGGACACGAAAAGAAGAGCTGCTGATAGAAAAGAGCGCTATCAACAAGCTGTGGGTGCTGAGAAAGGTTTTACAGCCCATGGGGGTTGTCGAAGCCATGGAGTTTTTAATCGATAAGATGTCGAAAACAAAAACAAATAAAGATTTTCTTGACTCGATGAATAAAGTTGATCTTGATTAAGGAGACCGGAGGAAATATGAAAAAAGGCATACATCCTAACTATGGTAAGGCTACGATAAAATGCGCGTGCGGAAATATTATTGAAACGCGATCGACCAAGGGCGATTATACCGTAGAAATCTGTTCGAACTGCCATCCTTTTTTTACCGGTAAACAGAAGTTTGTTGACTCGGCAGGTATGGTTGAGAAATACCAGAAAAAGTACAGCAAAAAGATCAGCAAAAAAGCTTCAAAAGCGAACTAACCGAACCGTCCAGACAATAAACGCCGGGTCGTGCCCGTCCGGGAGTACTGATAATCCGCCTAACCATGTGCGGGCAGCGGTATTGATCACCGGCACCGGGGGGATCTTTTTCGCACCGTTAAAAACCTTGTACCAAGGGCTGCAGGATGTTTGAGAATATTGAAAAAGTTTTACAGCGTTACCAGCAACTGAACTCTTTGTTATCAGAACCGGCGGTGTTTAACGATCCCAAAACATACACCGGGTATATCAAAGAGAAAAACGAGATAGAGCCCCTGGCGCTAACGTACCAGGCCTACAAGGGGTACGTGCATGACATTGAGTCTGCAAAACAGCTGCTCGCAGGCGGGGACGAGGACATCAGGCTTCTTGCCAAAGAAGAGCTGCAGTCGCTGGAAAAACAGCGCGAAGCATCGGAAAACAAACTCAAGGAACTTCTCCTGCCCAGGGACCCGCTGGATTCGAAAAATGTGTTTCTCGAAATACGTGCCGGAGCAGGCGGCGAAGAATCCGCCCTGTTTGCCGGTGATTTGCTCAAAATGTATCTGAAGTATGCGGAGAAGAGGAAATGGCATGCCGTGATACTGAGTGAAAACACCACCGGCATCGGGGGGTACAAAGAGGTCATTGTAGAGATAGAAGGTGATAAGGTCTACAGCCGGTTAAAATTCGAGAGCGGCGTGCACCGGGTGCAGAGGGTACCGAAAACCGAGGCAAGCGGCAGGATCCACACATCAACAGCGACGGTTGCAATACTGCCCGAAGCGGATGACGTGGAGATCGATGTTAAAACGGATGAGTTGAAGGTAGACACCTTCAGGGCTGGAGGACACGGCGGCCAGAACGTCAACAAGCTCGAAACGGCAATACGCATAACGCATATACCTACGGGTCTGGTGGTAATCTGCCAGGACGAACGGTCCCAGTACCAGAACAGGGTAAAGGCAATGAAGATACTCAAATCGCGTCTGCTCACCATGAACAGAGAAAAACAAACATCCGAGCGGGCACAGGACAGAA
>JAJYYW010000315.1 GCA_021800575.1 bacterium | reverse complement strand
GAGCAGACCATCTCGAGGGCAAAGCTCCTCGGCACCATTCCCGTGGTCATGACCTTCGAACCCCACCCGTATAAATTTTTCAACCCGAACGAAAAAAACTATCTCCTGCTCCCGTTTGAAGAAAAATATGCGCGTATAAAAAAGACCGGCATCGAGACGATCATCGTAACCGAATTCACCATGGATTTTGCACGGATGTCCCCTCACGAGTATGCACGCAGGATTCTCAAGGAACTGATAAATCCCTCAACCGTTGTAGTCGGTCACAACTTCACCTTCGGCAGGATGGCGAGCGGCGATGTATCCCTGCTTAAAGGCTTCGGTAAGGAATACGGCTACAACGTGATCATCGTGGATCCGTACGTTATCGACGGCAAGGTGGTGTCGAGTTCGAAGATCCGGCAGTACATAAGGTACGGGCAGATCCAGGAGGCAACGCGGTTCCTCGGTTACAACCCCTACATCAGAGGCACGGTTGTCACGGGTACGCACCGGGGTACCAACGTGCTCGGCTTCCCCACGGCAAATATAGAAACCGCCTGGGAACTCCTCCCGCAGCGGGGCGTGTATGCTGTCAGGGTCCCGCGCAACGACGCCCAGCACTACGGCGTGGCAAACATCGGCCTGAACCCCACCTTCGGAGGGCACGAGCTCAAAATCGAAGTGCACCTGCTGAATTTTAACAGCGACGTTGTCGGCGAGGACATGACCGTCGAATTTGTCCGGAAG
Source organism: bacterium (assembly GCA_021800575.1). Lineage (GTDB taxonomy): Bacteria > JAMCPX01 > JAMCPX01 > JAMCPX01 > JAMCPX01 > JAJYLM01. The sequence continues at coordinate 2,114 of JAJYYW010000315.1, read as the reverse complement.
ATACGGGACGAGGTACGGTTCTCCTCATCCGACGACCTCAAGCGCCACATCGCCGAGGACATCGAGTTCGCGAAGAAGGTCTTTTCTCTCAACGCAGACGCAACCCACAAACGAGTAATCGTATGACGCTTATCCTCGGCATCGTCGGACACCCGCTCGATCACAGCGTGTCCGTGCCCATGCATATGTCGGCCATCTTCACCCTGGGAATCGACTATGTCTACCTCAGCTTCGATATCCTGCCGGAAAACCTGTCGCATGCCATAGGTCAGTTCAAACGGGAAAACATCAAAGGCTTCAACGTTACCATACCGTACAAGGAAACCATCATGCCGTATCTCGACGACATCGACGAGCGTGCGAGCAGGATCGGGGCGGTGAATACGATCAACAATGAAAGCGGCCGGCTCAAAGGCTACAACACGGATGGTACAGGCTACCTGACATCGCTGCGCGAACAAACAGGGTTCGATCCGCGCGGCAAGCAGGTTCTGCTGATCGGCGCTGGCGGGGCCGCACACGCAGTCGCGTACGCCCTGCTCGAGGCCGGGGCAGGGCACCTCACCATTGCCAACCGTACACGGGAGCACGCCGATATGCTTTGCAGGCATCTCGGCGTTTACTTTCCGGGTGGATTGCTGCGCAGTATCGGGATGGACGAGATCAACGAAGGGGATCATACCCAGTCCGACCTCGTCGTAAACACGACCTCCATCGGCATGAAGGGTGCAGGGGACATTACCATGGACGTAACCGGCTTGGGCAAGCACGCTGTTGTGTCCGATATCGTGTACAACCCTCTGGAGACGGGATTCCTGAAGAGGGCCCGCGCGGCAGGTCTTGCCATTCACGACGGCGCCGGCATGCTCGTACATCAGGGTGCGGAGAGCTTCCGTCTGTGGACCGGACTGCGCCCGCCGGTCGACGTGATGCGGCAGGCAGTCCTCAAGGCATTGCAGGAACACCGCTGAAATAAAAAAGGAATAAAAAAGGCGGGCCTTCAATGCCCGCCTTTGGATTTTTTAAGCAAGGACGAAATAAACGTCCGTCGGTTTGAACTTGGAGTTGCGCTTAAACCTCGGCTTTACCTTTTTCCCGATAAGGTTCAGGGAAACCTTGCCGGGGTCGACACCGAGCAGACGGGAGAGCATCAGGGTCTTTGCGCCCTCGAATTCGATCAGCACGAGCATGAATGGCGTTTCCTTGAGAAATTCCTCGCTGCCGAAATGACAGACCGTGAAGGTGTGAATCCTGCCTTCCTTCGGGAGTTCGATCCATTCACACTCGCTGCCGCATTCCTGGCAGTGCAGCTTCGGTGTCACGTGAACATAGCCGCAGGAGGTGCACTTCGTCGCCAGCAAGCGGCCGTTCGCGAGTCCTGCAAAAAACGGCGAGTCCTGCCCGTAGCTATGAATATAGTTGATGCCGTAGTGCTGGAGCATGACGATAGGACTCATGTCCTTCAGCTGTTTCAAATCCTTGGGAAACGGGACATTGAATAAAACGGTGCCTTCCTCTGTTTCGGGAATTACGATTTTTTCTTTTTCCTGTGTCATGGCGTCCTCCTTAAGCCTTTTCCAGTATTGATACGGTTACGTAGGTGCCGGTACCGGCGTGGCTGTGTATCGCACCCCTCTTCGCGTTCTTCACCTGAAGCAGATCATTGCCGAAATGCTTCTTGATCGAATGCTGGATCTGCCAGAACGCAAACACCGACTGCATCAGTCCTGTTGCGCCGACCGGATGGCCGCACGCTATCAGTCCCCCGGAGGGGTTGACCGGAATGGTCCCCTTCTTCTTCAGTTTCATGCCATAATCGATATTCGGCAGGAACGGGTTGCCGGCCTCGACAAACGTTCCGCCCTCGCCGTACTTGCATAATCCCATGTCCTCGTACGTCTGTATCTCCGAAGAGGTGTACGCATCGTGGAGCTCGACAAAATCGATGTCCTTCTTTGGATCCCTGATGCCCGCCATGTCGTAGGCGAGCTTGGTCGCCATTCTTCCGGCCCTGAACGAATGTATGCCGGGGTAATCGAGGTCTTTATAGTCGGCCGGGGATTCATGGGGAAGCAGGATGACCTTGCCGTGCGGCCGGTCTGCCATCCTCATGC
>JAJYYW010000314.1 GCA_021800575.1 bacterium | reverse complement strand
CAGCTCGTCGAAGATCGTTCCACTCGGCACTGATGCTATCGGCTCTCCGGAATCACCCGCCCTGTTCAATCCGCCGTAGCCGGTATTGATGGACCAGATCCTCTGGAGGTAATCGCTGATCATGCCCTGGAATGACATGGGATGGCCCGCGATGGAGGGGACAATGTCGAGGTAGAAGTTCGTATCAAGGGCGAACTGGCGTGCGAGTGCATGGGTGTTGGGTGTCGTAAACCCGATACCCGAAACAGTCGGTTGTCCGCAGCCGTACTGTGCCGGGATTGCGTTAAAGGCGGCAATACTGTCCGCACAGAGGAACGGACAGGGAACCGGTTGTGCATTGACCTGTGCGCCGAGGTCTCCGAACTCCATATCGACAGTATGGTTTTCCCGCAGGATGTAGATGACATGGGTGATGTGCGACCAGGCATTGAGGATGTTTGCCGGCACAGCCGGATGCGGGTTTGTCCCCGGGACAAAGTCGTTGTGCAGCACCTGGCCGGTGTATGAGGCGAGCTGGGAGGTGGACGGCTGGGGTATGTCCGATACGGAGCCGTAGCAGATCCAGGCATAGTTCCCAAAGTCGATCAGGGGGTTCGGATTACCGGGAGTATAGGGTCCGTGCCCGACACCGTACATGTTTGCCACAAAGATATGGTTGTTCACCGGGTCGACTGCAACACCTGCAGGATAGGAGGCGGTGGGTATTCTGCCCACGACCTGTTCCGTTGCCGTGTCGATGACGGCAAGTGCGTTGTCAGCACCCATGGTAACATACAGGTATTTTCCGTCGGGCGAGAGTGCGAGGTTGTTCGGCAGTCCTCCCATAGAGGGTTCGGTGCTGAACAGAGCAAGAGATATGGTAGTTGAGACCGTATTAGTCGACGTATCGATGACGCTCACTGTGTCGCTGAGCGAGTTGGCAACGTACATCTTGCTCCCGTTCAGGGAAGAGACAATGGCTGCAGACCCTACCTGGTTCAGCGGTATGGTTGTCACCGTGGTTGGAGTTCCGGTGATGGAGAACACGGTCACCGTACCTGCGCCATTATTGGACTGGCGGTTGCACACGTACGCATACTTCCCGTCCGGTGTAATGGCGACAGCCCAGGGATAATACCCTCCCGTCGTCAGGGTAAATGTCTGCGTGTCCGTCGTCAGGTTGATGATAGACACGGTTTCGCCGGGGTACTGGTTCCCGAGCGTATCGTACGCGACATTGTTTGCGGTGATCAGGGTGTTGCCATAAACAGCGATACCTGCAGCTGTGGGCCAGACCTGCGTCGGCACGCCGCTGAAAAAGGTCGTCGATGTGTACGGCTGGAGCGGGATGGCCTGTTGAAAGCTCAGACTGCTGTTTGCGCCGATACCGACATCGAGCACGTACCCCCGCTGCGACTGTATACCCGGTACATAGACGTCCGTACCTGAGCTGTTGACAACCATGCCGTCAAAGCTCTCGTACCCCAGGGGGGGTGTCGTCAGGGAGATAGAAGATGCAATCGTGTCGGTGGACGTGTCGATTGCCGTTATCATGTGGCTCTTGTGGGCATACGCAATCCACCCGGTGCTGAGGACCAGTGCCGTTTTTCCATCCGGTGTTACCGCAATCTCGCTCGGCTGCGGGATACTCGTGCGTTGCGGTGAAGTGAACGCATAGTTCCCGATTTGCGTACCCGCCGGACTCAGGGTGTAGCCGTTCGCTCCCCAGAGCTGGGTGGCCGGTGTCGAACTGGAACTTGTTCTGCCGCAGCCGCTGACGGCTGCCAATCCGATAAAAAACACCGCCGCAATGAATGGAATGAAATGTTTTTTATTCATACAACCTCCCCTTTTTAGTTTACAACATAGTATTGCACTGTACCCTACTGCGTATCGTCCGCAGTGCCGGCAGGCAGAAGGAAGGTCCGTGGTTTCCCGGCATGAACGGACGCCGGTTCCCGCCGTCTGCAGCAGCCCTACGCCATCCCTGCCGGAGTACACACGTTATGATTCGGCCTCTTTCTGCTCGGCCTTTTTCTGCATTGCCGATTTCTTGTTCAGCTTGAGCCGCTTGTTTTTTCTTCTCTGCTTCCTGCGAAGCTCCCGGTCTTTTTCTCTCATACACGCTCCTTTTTATCAGACGGCCTTTTGTATCTTGCCGGATTTTATGCACCGCGAACACACGTACGTGCTGACCACGCTGCCGTCCAGGATAATCTTTATCTTTTGAAGATTGGGTTCCCATCTCCTCTTCGTCTTGTTGTTCGCATGACTCACCTTGTTGCCGTACAGCGATCCCTTGCCGCATATTTTACAAACCTTTGCCATTGGTATCCTCCATGGATCTACGTAATCACATTTTGCGTCCTTCTTCAATACCCTGTCATTCCGGGGAAGGCCGAAGGATTGTATCTACCGTTCCTGAATTATTTTTGCAATCTCTTTCATCGCGTCCGGGAGCTTGTCCGCTGCGGGGCCGCCGGCCTGGGCAAAATCCCTCCTGCCGCCACCGCTGCCCGCGACGATCCCGGCCATGCGTTGTGCGATGGCCCCTGCGTTGTACCGCTGGGTAAGATCCTTGGTAACGAAAACGACGATGGTCGCCTTGCCGTTGAGAACGACCCCCAGGGCGCCGATGCCTGACTGCAGTTTCTGCCTGATTGCATCGGACAGGTTCCTCACGTCATCGAGCGTTCCCTGGTCGAGGACGGCCGACACGATCCGGATCCCGTCGACGGTTTGTGCCGCCGCAAGGAACTCAGCCGACAGATCGGCGATGGGCCTCGCCGTCCGTTCTCCGGATTTCTCCATCTGCCGGATCGACTGTTTTTGCTTCTGCACGCCGGTCAGAACATCGGTCTCCGATGTTCC
>JAJYYW010000313.1 GCA_021800575.1 bacterium | reverse complement strand
AGAAAACCTCCAGCGTGCACGGCTGGAACGGATTATGCAAAATAACAGGAGGAAATATGTCGCTTAGTCTCTCTTACCAAAAGTCCAGTTTTGAAAAAGCTATACACTCATCAAAAAACCCCCCTCTGTGGAAAGAGGGGGGGTGAGATTCATGTATAGAGTAGGTGAGTTGCCGTCTTATTGCGGGCTGAAAATGGTCCTCGATTCTACGTGCGCAATAATGTCTTTCGGATAGAACCACTCGGGATGCTCCTGGTTGGCCATCCACATCGCTGCCTGGTCTCCATAGTGCTGCGGCAGGCTGGTCAGGCTGGGACCAAGGTCTGATTCTCCACCGGGAAGTATGTTGTACGCTGTTATGTCCCCGGGCTTCATCTCTACGGAGAACCTGATCGCAGGCCCTGAGCTGTAGGTGTAATCCGTCGGATAATTCATCTGAATACCGTTTGCTCCGAGGTCCCCGGGATCAACGGTATAGTTGCTGCCGGGACGCGGGAAACCGGTACCGTTGGACGGCAGGTTTATCTGCGGGAAGAGATTGCCCGCTGAGTTTAATAGGTTCGTCAGAGTCAGCGTATGGATCTTACCCCATTCCCATTGCGTCATATCGGTTGTCTTGAACACGTTCGTTGCGAGCTGTAGGAGGCCTGCATTGAAGCTCTCCATCATCACCTGATCCACGGTCCGGGTAATGTAATTGTAGTTTCCACTGCCCAGCGGTACGAGCTTGTCGAACAGCATGCTTTGGCCGCGTGAAGGAGAGTAGAGCGCTGTCTCTGTCGGGTATTCAAGTGCCTTGAGCAGTGAGGCGACAAGGTTGAACTCCACGATACCCGGCGGGTCGGTTATGCCGAGTGCCGTAAATTTATCCAGGTAGACGTCCTGAAATAAGGCTTGCGCAAAGCCTTCGTAGATCGATGTTGCGATACTGTCGCTGACCTGCTGGGTGGTTTCCGAGATGCCGGTCGGTGTATCGAAAGTCCATTGGTTGAGATATCCCATCGCTTGCGTTTCCATGGTCGTCACCTCGGTTGGATAGTTCGCCGTATAATCATTGTATGCCTTGACCAAAAACGGCAGGATGCGCTGAGCATAGGTGTCCTGATGGTCAGCCTGCATGGTGTTCTGGATAATGTTAAAATCGATATTCGGTTCGTTCGTCTTGATATCCTTGTTGATCTCTTGCGCCCTGAAGCCGGGATCAAAGAATGCTCCAAGGTAATTCGGGTTATCCAAGGGTTCGTTGTTGTACGTGACACCGACAGTGTCCTGGTTTGCCGTTGCTATGTAACCGACTGACGGATTCGTGGTAAATGGTATTGCTGCTGCAGGCAAAAAGCCGGTCCAGGTAAATGCAGATCCGGCGGGCAGGATTAGATACGGCGGGTTTAGATAGTCCGCGTAGGCGATCCCCGCGGGAAGTACCGCGGTGGCGGTCAACAATGTTCCTGTACCGCGTACCGGAATGGTGCACTGGTCTGTCAGGTATATGTTGCCCTTGGTATCGGCATACACGAAGTTTTGTGCACCCAGCTTGAACTGGGACTGGGCGGCTATGAATTGGTTCAGATCCTGTGCCTGATCGATACTGAAGAAGGCGCCAAGCTCGTTGGACGGCAGGAAACCCGTCCACGTCAATGCGAGGGCGGCATTATTGGTGAAGCCTTGTGCATAGCTCCCCGGTATGAGGGGCATCGAGCCCATGCCCGGTACTGCCACGTAGTACAGATCAACCGTGCCGGTGGTGACTTTGTTCCCATTGAACAACCCACCGAAGGTAAACGACAGGGGGACCGTGGTAAGAGGGATCATACCTCCATCATAGTTGACCGTCGGGGTTGCGCCCGGGTTGACCGTGAACTGGTAGACGTCGATAATATCCGGACCGAAAACCGTAACACCCCAGGCGATATTGTCATTGTGACCGACGATCACACCGGGTGCAAGCGGGAAGACCACACCGGCTACATTGATGTTTCCGTTCCCGATGGCCTGGGTGTTGTCCTGCACTTCATAGAAAATCGGCGGGTTCATCAATTGCAAGTGCGTGTCATTGGCGAGCATAGCATAGCCGTCCTTGGTCAGGGACGGGCTTATGGTCCAATTGTTGCTGCCCTTCATGCCCAGAGGCTGGGACCTGAAGAGCATGCCCAGGGGACCGTTGTTGATTGCATGATAAAAATCTATCGCACCGTCAAGTGAAATCGTGTTGAGTGCGGGTGCAGTGTACTGGCTCGTACTGAGCTTGACCGCTGTGTTCATCCCCAGGGTATTCATTGCAGTTGTCGTGCCTGCTTTTGCAAAGGGGTTGGGCAGGGGGACTGCAGGTGCTTTTGCCGCAGGCTCTGACCGCATGACATCATAGGCAAATCCGGTGAAATGGGCAAGCCCGGCGTTGGCCGTTGTCGTGAATGTGCTGCTTACATTCTGGAGAAACTGTGTCAGCGCAATCTTTGTCCCGTCGTCTTCTCCGGAAAGGCTGTAGGACATGTACTTGCCGAACGCGATAATATCCAGCGGGGTGAATGGCTTTATATCTGTGACCGTGATGCCTATCAGGGAATACTCGTACGGCAGGGGATTGACACCGGGATTCTGCTGGACCTGCTGTTTGAGCTGGCCGATATAGGTGTTGATGCCGTTACAGAATGACTGAAGTACAGATTGGAGCTCCGGGGACGATTGTGCATACACGATGGGCGCAACCGTGCTGAAGCCGAGGAGCCGCGAATGGATGTCTTCATCGAGGACACCAGGTAAATCACCGAGGTACTCGGTGAGGGTACCGTCGCCGATGTGCCTGAACATGTCGATCTCAAACAACCTGTCCGATGCCTGGACAAAGCCCTGTGCAAAGGCGACATCCGTGATGGTCTG
>JAJYYW010000312.1 GCA_021800575.1 bacterium | reverse complement strand
GGTAAGCTGGGCGCCCCAAACACCGAAAACGCGTTCCCTGATGGAGTCCCACTCGAAATACTGGGCAGGGACAGGCGTCAGGATAAAGGGCACCTCTGCACCAAACAGGCTGATGATGTGTCCCGGCAGATGCTTGTCCTGATAGAGCATCTCTTTGGGCATCAGCTTTTTTATCTCTGCGAACACCTGTTCGGGATCTGCCGCAGACAGGAGCAAGAGCTCGGACGTGGAGGGCTCAAAGAACGCCACCCCGGTTCCTTCCCGGTCATTCGCAATGACCGCGATATAGTTGGTCTGCTGGGATGCAAGCGTGTCCGGATCGTAGATGAGCCCGGGTGTTGCAACCCGTATAACGTCGCGCTTCACGATGCCTTTTGCCTTGGCAGGGTCCTCGAGCTGTTCGCAGATTGCAACCTTGAATCCGGCATCCAGCAGTTTTTTGATGTAGGGCGCTGCTGCATGATACGGCACGCCGCACATGGGCACCGGATCTTCGACATCCTTGTGGCGTGATGTCAGGGTAAGGTCGAGGACAGGAGCCGCGGTGACGGCATCTTCAAAAAACATCTCGTAAAAATCTCCCAGCCGGTAAAAAAGGATGGCGTCCTTGTACCGGGACTTTATCTCAAGGTATTGCTGGACTAAAGGTGTCGGTGATTTCGGCATGGCCATCCGCCCGCCTTATCCGTCATTCCTGCCCGTGGGCTTCTGCGAAGGTGTTCTTGAGCAGGAATCCAGTTCCCTTGTCTTTTTCACCTTAACCTTTTTCATAAGCCTGACTTTCCTCCCCTGGATTCCCGCTGGAATATATATCCCGCCAACGGCGGGACGGGAATGACACCACTGAATGTGTTAAGAAGGACTGTCATTTTCCTTCCACATAATGACAGTCCTTGTTCGGACACGCGATCACGACGCCGTCTTTCTGGGTGTACTTCTCGATAAGATACTTTGATTTGCACTTGGGACAGGGCTTGTTGACCGGTTTATTCCAGGAAACAAAATTGCACTTCGGATACTGTGTGCATCCGTAAAACAGCCGTCCCTTTTTCGTCGAACGCTCTGCAATGTCCCCGCCGCACTCAGGACATTTCACCTCGAGGACATAGGGTTTGGTATTTTTGCACGCCGGATAGTTCTCGCAGGCAAGGAAGCGTGCTCCCGATCGGGTGCGCTTGACCAGCATAGCTCCGCCGCACAGCGTGCATTTGAGGTCCGACTTTTCGTTCTCGATGACCGTGATTTTGCCGTTCTCGTCCCGCTTGAAATTTTTGGTGTTTTTGCATTCCGGGTAATTGGAGCATGCGAGAAACATGCCGTTGCGTCCCCATTTTATGACCATGGGCGAACCGCACTTCTCGCACACGATATCGGTCTTTTCTTCGGTTGCCTTCATGTTTTTCATCTGTTTGCCGGCCTTGACGAGCAGCTGTTCAAAGGTTGTGTAGAAGGCCCTGAGCAGCTCGATATAGTTGGTCGTACCTTCCTCAACGTTGTCGAGTTTGTCCTCCATGTCCGCGGTAAACCCGATGTCCATGATATCCGGGAAATTCTTCACGAGCAGCTCGGTAACGATATTGCCGAGTTCCGTGGGCTTGAACCTCCCCTCGTCTTTCACCACATAGCCCCGCTGCTGAATGGTGTACAGGATGGTTGCGTACGTTGACGGCCTGCCGATACCCTTTTCCTCAAGTTCCTTGACCAGCGAGGCCTCGGTGTAGCGCGGGGGCGGCTCGGTAAAATGCTGGTGCGGCACGATGTCTTTGATCCCGAGGGGATCGTTTGCCGCCAGCTTCGGCAACAGGGTTTCTTCCCGCTGTTCTTCGTACACCTTCAGGTGGCCGTCGAACAGGAGCGTCGAACCAGTTGCCTTGAACACAAACCTGCCCCCCTTGATCTGAACAGCCATCTGCCGGAATACTGCGGGCGTCATCTGGCTCGCCACAAACCGTTCCCATATCAGGCGGTACAGGTCGTACTCCTGATCGGAGAGAAATTTTTTGACCTTGTCCGGGGGCAGGTCGAACCGCGTGGGCCTGACCGCCTCGTGCGCGTCCTGCGCAGACTTCTTGTTCTTGTACCTGTTGGCAGATGCCGGCAGGTAATCCTTGCCGTACACCGTGCCGATAAAATGCCTGACATTGGACAGCGCCTCGTCCGCAATCCGCACGGAGTCCGTTCTCATGTAGGTGATCAGCGCGGTGTGGCCTTCCTTGCCAAGCTCGATGCCCTCGTACAGCTTCTGTGCTATCTTCATGGTCCTGTCCGCGGTGAACCGCAGGCGCTTGATCGCCTCCTGCTGAAGCGTGCTCGTGATGAAGGGAGGGGCCGGGTAGGATTTCCGCTCTTTCTGCTCGATGCCCGCAACGCTGTAGCTCTGCCGTTTTATCTCGTCCGTGATCGCACGGGCAGTGTCTCCATCCTTTATATCCACAGTCTTGCCGTCGACCGCGGCGAGCTTTGCTTCGAAGGTGTCCTTGCCCGGGGTGTTGAACGTGCCCTCGACAGACCAGTACTCCTGCGGGACAAACGCCTCACGTTCCCGCTCACGGTCGCTGATAAGCCGCACGGCGACGGACTGCACCCTGCCGGCGCTCAATCCCCGCCTGACCTTGTCCCAGAGCAGGGGGCTGATCTGGTATCCGACGAGCCGGTCCAGGATGCGCCGGGCGAGGTAGGAATCGTACATCTTCTCATTGAGCATACCGTGATTTTTGATGCCCTCGAGCACTGCCTGTTTGGTGATCTCGTTGAACATGACCCGCTCGATCTTCAGCTTGGTGTTCTGCTTCCGCAGCTCGTCCGCGATGTGCCACGCGATCGCCTCCCCTTCCCGGTCCGGGTCCGGTGCAAGGTATACGGTGCCGACACCCTTGGC
>JAJYYW010000311.1 GCA_021800575.1 bacterium | reverse complement strand
CAGGGTGCGCCGCAACTGCCCTCCATGCCCGGAAACGGCATACAGAAGGTCGGTCAGGGAAACTATGTTATACCCGAGAGCCAGTTCAAGTCTGCCACGCAGAACATGGGCGAACTTCTTACCCAGGCGCGTGTTGTACCCAACATTGCGGGTAACAGAATTAACGGATACCGGATTTTTGCCATAACGCCGGGCAGTATCTACGCGAACATAGGACTGCAGGATGGAGACGTGATCCACACGGTGAACGGTATCCAGGTGACAACGCCCGAAAGCGCTCTGCAGCTTTTCCAGCAGCTCCAGAACGAGCGGCGTTTTACGGTGAATATTGACCGGAACGGGCAGCCAATGACGCTCAATTATACAGTACAGTAAAGGTGAAGAAATGAATACAAAGGTAATCATAGGTATGACATGTGCGGTCCTGCTCCTGAGCGTGTACACGCCGCTGAAGGCAGAAGAGAGGGGCCTTACCATCACATCTGTTACCGTTCATCGGCCTCCGGAAAAGCATACGCCGTCCGGGGTTCCCCGGGTAACGATGGATTTTAACGACGTGGATATCAAGGACTTCATCAAGGTGATCAGCAAGATCACCGGGAAGGACTTTATTCTCGGGCAGAACGTCACCGGAAAGGTAACGATCGTTTCTCCGACGCCGGTTACCATCGATGAGGCGTGGAGAATATTCGAATCGGTCCTCCAGGTAAACCAGCTTACCACGGTCGGGACGGGCAGGGTCATCAAGATCATTTCGCTGCGCGATGCCAAGGGCGCGGACATCAGTACGTACCTGGGGAGGACACCCGAACAGACCAGCGATGCGTACATCACCCAGGTCATACCGCTCCACTATATTACGGCGAACGATATGGCCAATGTCCTGCGGCCGTTTCTGTCCTCGTTCGGCAATATACAGCCCTACGATCCGACCAATACCCTGATCGTTACGGAATCGGCATCGAACATCGACCGTCTCCTGAAGATCATCCGGGAACTCGATACCGACACGAACCGGCAGACCATTCAGGTCGTACGGCTCAAGTACGCCACGGCGCAGAGTATCGCGACGATCATCAATAACCTCTATTCCGGGCAGGCGAAACCCACGTTCGGTTTCATGAGGCCCAACCAGGCCGCGCAGGCGCAGCAGCCGATCAAGGTCCTGTCCGACGACAGGACCAACTCGTTGATCCTCGTTGCAAGTGCAGACGAGATAGCCGCCATCGAGACGCTGATCGAGAAGCTCGATGTGCCGGTTGCCGGCGAGGGACAAATCCACGTGTACTATCTGAAAAATGCCAATGCCGAGAAGCTGGCAACCACCCTCGCGAACCTCGCCGGGAGTGCGGCTCCGTCGGCACCGGTCCGTCCGCCGCAGGCGGCGGTCGCGCAGCTCGCGGGTGGCGTGAAAATATCCGCCGATCCGGCGACCAATTCCCTGATCATCATTGCAACACCGCAGGATTACCAGATCATCAAAGGCGTCATCGAGGATCTCGATATCCGGAGGCGGCAGGTGTACGTGCAGGCCGTCATTGCGGAACTCTCTCTCAGCGGAACGAAAACGCTCGGTGTCGATCTGAACGCAATCCCCAACCTGTACGGAGGCGGGACCAACGTCGGTGCGGTGAGTAATATGGGTGCCGGAAGCCAGATACTTCCGACGACAACGAGTCCGCTCGGCCCGTTCAGCCAGTCCGGCCTGTCCATGGGGGTCATCAACGGCACGATCACGCTCAACGGCGTCACGTATCCCAACATCATTTCATTCATCAATGCACTCGAGACAAACAGCCAGGCAAACGTGCTCTCGACACCCAACATACTCGCAACGGACAATGAACCGGCGGAGATCATGGTCGGTGAAAACGTTCCTATTCCCACGGGCCAGGCGATAGGCCAGATCAGCGGGTATACCCAGACATTCGTCCAACGGCAGGACGTCGGTTTGAAGCTCAAGATTACCCCGCAGATCAACGCCGGGGATTATGTACGGATGAAGCTCGATTTCCAGCTGACCGCCATTATTCCGTCACCCCAGGGATTGAACGCCAACGATGTCGGTATAACCACCTCCAAGCGGTCTGCCCAGACGGTCGTTACCGTCAAGGACCGGAGAACCATCGTTATCGGCGGATTGATCCAGAACAACACGAGTGTGAGTGAAAGCAAGATACCGTTCCTCGGTGATCTGCCGCTCATAGGCTGGCTGTTCAGGTATTCGAATAAAACAAAAGACAAAACGGATCTCATGATCTTTCTGACGCCGTACATCGTGAAGAGCCAGACCGATATAGCCCGGATAAACGAAATGAAGGAAGAGCAGGCACGCACGTTTGAGAAGCAAACATTCGGCTATCAGCTCAAGAACAGTCCATTTGCGGCAACGTTTCATGCCATGAACAAAGACCTGAACGTGAATACACGGCAGCCTGCCCCGCTCCTGTTTACCGGGGAAACCTATATTACGCCCGAAGGGGAAGTTCATATTCAGCAGCAGACCGCTGTAACGGGAACAGGGCTGACGCAGAGAACCGCTGGTCCGGTGACCGCGCCGGCATCGCTCCCGATCACCACGGGGACAGCAACGGCCGTGCCTGCCGAACAGCGCATGACTCCGGGCACCGCCGTAACCGGAACCGGGGCAACGGGTATAACCGGGACCTCCGGTACTCCCGGTGCATTATCGCCCGCGCCGCCGATGGTAGCCGTGCCGATGACCGGTACCAGTTTTACCGTGGAGGCGGTCAAGCCGACGGAGACAACCGAACGGCCATGAGCAAGAATGTTTTGATAGGGGAATTGCTCCTCAGTGTAATCACGCCCGAACAGCTTGAAGAGGCCCTTACCTATCAGAAGGAAAAAGGCGGCAGGCTCGGTGAATTACTGCTGACCAAGTTCAAGGTCATCACGGAGATCGATC
>JAJYYW010000310.1 GCA_021800575.1 bacterium | reverse complement strand
CGGTGCACGTCTGACCTACAATTATATCCGGATAGGCGGGGTTTCCAAGGATCTTCCCGAAGGGTTTATCGAAAAGACCCGGGAATTCCTCGATTATTTCCCCGGAAAGATACGCGAGTACAATGAACTGCTTTCCTATAACGCAATTTTCATCAAGCGGCTTGCAAACATCGCGGTCATCAGCCCGCAGGATGCCCTGGATTACGGTGTCACCGGCCCGAACCTCCGTGCATCCGGTATATCATGGGACCTCAGGCGCAATGAGCCGTACCTTCTTTACAACGAGCTCGATTTCGAAGTACCCGTGGGAACGGGCGAGGTCGGTACCAGGGGTGATGCATGGGACAGGTTCATGATGCGTATCAAGGAGATGGAGCAATCGTCCAGGATCGTCCGGCAATGCCTCGATATGCTTGCCCCCGGTGATTACACGGCAAAGGTTTCGAAGGTCCTGAAGCCCCCGGCGGGCGAGGTCTACGTCCGTGCCGAGAATCCGCGCGGCGAGCTGGGCTTTTATCTGGTCAGCGATGGATCCACCAAGCCGTACCGGTTAAAGATCAGGGCACCGTCCTTCGCAAACCTCAGCATCATTCCGAAGCTTGCGCGGGGTGTCATGATCGCCGATCTGATAGCCATTATCGGCAGCATGGATATTATCCTCCCGGAGATCGACCGATGACAGAACTTATCAATCGTCTTGTTGGAGGGCTTGCCACACCCGCGTTTCTGCCGAGGCTGCTCGTTACGGCAGCCATCATGGTTGTTGCCGGAGTGATTGTGCTTGCAGTGTCGCTGCTCTATGAAGGCCTGGCGACGTACGCGGAAAGAAAGGTTGCCGGCGATATCCAGGCACGGATAGGACCCAACCGGGTCGGTCCCTACGGGCTTCTGCAATTCCTCGCTGACGGTGTGAAGCTTTTGCTCAAGGAAGACATTATTCCCTTCTATGCGGATAAATGGCTGTTCATCATAGCTCCGTACATCGTGTTTACCGCATCGTTTGCGGCGTTTGTACCGCTGTCCTACGGCGATCATGTAGTCGTGGCAAACCTGAACGTGGGTGTCCTGTACATTATCGCCATTTCATCCGTCGTATCTATGGCAATACTCATGGGTGCATGGGGATCGAACAACAAATGGTCGTTGTTCGGGGGTATGCGTGCGGTTGCACAGATCGTGAGTTACGAAATACCCATCGTGCTCTCGCTGCTTGCGGCGATCATTATACCGGCATCGATGAATATGCGGGACATCATCGTGTATCAGGGCGGGGGCCTTGGTCTCTTCAGGTGGCTGGTGTTGAACAATCCGTTTACGTTCCTTGCTTTCTTTGTCTATTTTATTGCCGCCATAGCGGAGGTCAACAGGACGCCGTTTGATATACCGGAGGCAGAATCCGAGATCGTGGCAGGGTATCACACGGAGTACACGGGTATGCGGTTTGCCTTTTTCTTCATGGCAGAGTACGGAGATATGTTCGTGGTGAGCGCCCTGGCTACAACCCTGTTTCTGGGGGGCTGGCATCTGCCGCTCATCGGCGGTCTCGCGATGCCGGTATGGCTTCGGGAAGTGCTCCAGGTCGTGGTATTTTTCACCAAGGTGTTTGTCCTGATCTACCTGATGATGTGGATCCGGTGGACGCTGCCGAGACTGCGTGTCGATCAGCTGATGGAGCTGTGCTGGAAATACCTCACACCAATAGCTTTTTTCAATCTGATTGGTGCGAGTGCCTGGGTGCTGTTCCTCCACGGGAAAGGTATCTATGACATTCTCACAGGGATCTTTGCACACTGAGGGAGAAGCGATGGCAGGATACTTTAAAAAAATGTTTCAGGCTCTTGGATCTGTTTTCACGGGCCTGGGTATTACCATCCGGTACGGCGTCAATCCAAAAACAGAGGTCACTCAGCAGTATCCGGAAGAGAAGCGGGAGCCGCCGGACAGGTTCAGGGGCAAACTGTTCGTCGATATCAATGTCTGCACCGGCTGTACGGCGTGTGCGCGGATATGTCCGGTTGATGCGATAACATTAAAAACCGTGCGCGATGAAAACAAAAAGCTGCGGCCCGTTGTGTTCGATATCAACAACGCGCGCTGCATCTACTGCGGCCTGTGCGTAGAAGCGTGCCCGGTCGATAATTGCCTGTACTTTGAAAAGAAATATGAATTTTCGGCTTACACGAAAGAAGATCTGATTTCGCACTTTGGTCTTGGCGAATTACCGCCCGCCGGAAACAAGGCCGAAACCAAGACAGCGGAAGCACCGGCGGACGTCAAGAAGGATCAAAAAGAGGCCCTCCCATGAGTGTCAATTCCTCCACAGTCCAGGCTGTTTTCTTTTATCTTTTTGCAGCTATGATAGTAGGATCCGCACTGCTCGTTGTCCTGCTCAGGAACATCGTACGGTCTGCGTTTGCCTTGTTTTTTACCCTGTTCGGTGTTGCCGGTATCTACATCCTGCTCGGGGCCGATTTCGTGGGCGTAACGCAGGTACTGATATACATCGGCGGTGTGCTCATCCTGATCGTGTTCGGCGTCATGCTCACCCACAATGTCTACAGCGTCGATATCTTCAATAAACCCGGGACGCTGGTGATGGGTACGATCAGCGCAATTGTTACCTTCACGATCATCTATTATGCGGTCAAGCCGGTGTACTGGTTGTTTGTCGGATACAAACCCGACGTTCCCACAGCGCAGCCCATTGGTACCCAGCTGATGAGTACCTATCTGCTTCCATTTGAACTCGCCTCGGTCCTCCTTGTTCTTGCGATGATCGGTGCGGCATACCTGATACGCTCCGAGGTCCGCGGGACGAAACAGGCGGGTACTGCCCGTGCGGGAAATGAACAGCAGCGGGTCGCTGCCGGAAGGAAGGAATAGTACATGATGCTCGCTCCTATAACACTGCAGGATTATCTCATCCTATCGGGG
>JAJYYW010000309.1 GCA_021800575.1 bacterium | reverse complement strand
TCCGTAACCTCTTTGAAATCCGCGGATTATCGCACAGGGATCAGACGCACGGCGGCTAATACATCTTGAGACGCTTGCGGGCAACGCCGGTCCTGTACGCTGCATCGCTGACGGCCTGGGCAACCGCCTTGACCACGTTTTTGTCGAACACGCTCGGTATGATATAGTCCTCGCTGAGGTCCGACGGCTTGATGAGCGACGCGATGGCATCCGAGGCGGCGAGCATCATCTCGTCGGTGATCGTACGTGCCCGCACGTCAAGCAGGCCCCTGAACATACCCGGGAAACACAGAACGTTGTTGATCTGGTTCGGATAGTCCGACCGTCCGGTTGCGACAACCTTCGCGAATTTCAGGGCGATCTCCGGTGCAACCTCGGGGTCCGGGTTTGCCATGGCGAACACGATGGAAGAGCGCGCCATCTTCTTCAGGTCCGATGGCTTGACGATATCCGGGGCCGACACGCCGATGAAAACGTCCGCGCCCCGGAATGCATCGCAAAGCCTGCCTTTGATGTTACGCGGGTTTGAATGGTCTGCAAGCCACTGGATATACGGGTTCATACCTTTTTCCCTTCCCCGATAGATAAGCCCGTCCTTGTCGTTCACGATCAGTTCCTTGACGTTCTTGTGTATCAGCAGCTTGGCGATGGACATACCCGCCGCACCGGCGCCTGAAAGTACGACCTTGACGGTGTTGAGCTTTTTGTGTACCACCTTCAACGCGTTGGTAAGGGCCGCGAGCAGGACGATGGCCGTGCCATGCTGGTCATCGTGAAAAACAGGTATGTCGAGGACCTTCTTCAATTCATCCTCGATATAAAAACACCGGGGCGCCGATATGTCTTCCAGGTTGATGCCTCCGAAGCCGCCCGCTATCAGCCGTACAGTATTCACTATCTCATCCGGGTCCTTGGTCCTCAGGACGATCGGAAAGGCATCGATGCCCGCAAATTCCTTGAAGAGCAGAGCCTTTCCCTCCATGACCGGCAGGGCTGCCTCGGGGCCGATGTCGCCCAGGCCGAGTACCGCGGTGCCGTCCGTGACCACGGCAACCGTGTTCTTCCGCAGGGTGAGCGTGAAGGATTTGTCGGTATCTTCCGCGATGGCCCTGGAGACCCGCGCAACACCGGGCGTGTATGCAAGGGAGAGATCATCACGGGTCTTGATAGGGTTCTTCCCGACGATTGAGAGCTTGCCTCCGAGATGGTACAGGAACACACGGTCCGAGGTGCTTGCAATACTCACCCCCCGCAGCTTCTTCAGCGTGGCGATGATCTGCTGGGAATGCTGCTCGTCCCGGGCCTTTATGGTGATGTCCCGGATAATGGTGTTTTTCGCAAATCCAACGAGGTCCACTGCGCCGATGTCTCCGCCAGCCTTGCCGATCGCGGTGGTGACCTTTCCGAGCATGCCGGGGACGTTGTTAATTTCAAGCCTGACGGTAATACTGTAACTGACATTCGGTACAGTAGCCATATCTGCCTCCTTGTGGTAGTTTATAGGAACCGTATGCAAATGCAATACATCCTTCCACATATAGTTTTTGCCGCACCAGTGCCGGGCGCCATTCTGCACGGTTAACCGGGAGCCGGTGCCGGGGGACCATGGATTCTCAAAAAGAAACATACCTTCTCAGGGAGCTCGAGGTGCTGGTCACCAGGCTCGGCATCCAGGTTCGGTATGAACGTCTGGCGGACGCACATTCCGGACTGTGCATGCTGAAAGGGACAGCCTACCTTATCATTGACAGCGGCTCGGCTGGAAAAGAGAAGCTCGACATGTTCAAGCGGCTTCTTGCCGGCAGGGATCTCTCGAACATGTACCTGCCGCCCGCGGTACGGGAATTCCTGTCCGGCACATAGCGGATTTCACGCACGGTATTCTCTTTCTGTTGCATTGTTTTACGGAGGTATGCTTTAGTATGCACTGAGAGCATTATCTATGAAGGAGGTAGCATGCCCAAAAAACTGAGAATCCTTGTCGGGAAACCGGGGCTTGACGGCCATGACAGGGGGGCACGGATCATTGCACGGATGCTCCGGGATGCAGGATACGAGGTCATCTACACCGGGCTCCATCAAACGCCCGAGATGATCGTCTCAACAGCGCTCCAGGAGGATGTGGATGCCATCGGTTTGAGCATACTATCCGGAGCGCACAACACTCTGTTCAAAAAAGTTGTCGATCTCCTCAAAGAAAAAGGGCTTGGCGATATGACGGTCTTCGGCGGCGGCATTATCCCTGAAGAGGACAGGGCATATCTCAACAGCATAGGCGTCAAAGGCATTTTTACACCCGGAACAAGCCTCGAAACCATACTCGGGTTTATCAAAAAAGAAGTGAAACCAAGAATATAAAAAGGAAAGGAGAAAACATGAGACCGGTGTACATGGTATCTGGCGGAATCACAAAGTTCGCAAAGGCCCATCCTGAGATGACCTTTCAGTTGATGGTTAAAAAAGCGTACGACTATGCCCTCAATGACATAGGGTTGACACCCAAGGAGGCTGTTCGTGCCATTGACGGTACGGTAGCGTCCTATTTTTCAGATCATTTTACACGGCAATTAATGGCAGGCATTATGGTCCAGGACTACCTTGGGCTTGTCCCGAAACCCGGACACAGGGTAGAAGGAGGCGGAGCAACCGGCGGTATCTGCTTTCAGGAAGGGTACAAGTCCGTTGCCTCGGGCGTCATGGACGTGTGCCTCTCCTACGGATTCGAGACGATGTCCCATGTCAACACGTGGAAGGGCAATGAGTTCATCGCCCTCGCCTCGGACGTGAACTTCGACTACCCGGTGGGAGGGTTTTACACGGGTTATTATGCGATGATGGTTGTCAGGCACATGAAGGAATTCGGGACCAAGGTCGAGCAGATGGCGATGGTCTCGGTCAAGAACCACATCAACGCGTATCACAACCCGTACTCCCAGAAAC
>JAJYYW010000004.1 GCA_021800575.1 bacterium | reverse complement strand
CGCGGGAGAGAAAGCAATTTGGCAAGCCGATCATCAAGTTCCAGGCCATACGGCATAAGATCGCTGACCTCAAGATGAATCTCGAGGCCGTCCGTCAGATTGTGTACAAGGTCGCCTGGATGAAAGACCGGGACATACCCGCGATGATGGATGCATCGGTTGCAAAACTGTTCGTCTCCGAGATCATGGAGCGTACCGCGTCCGAGGTCGTGCAGATCTTCGGCGGCTACGGGTTTATCAAAGAATACCTGGTCGAGCGGGGCTACCGGGATTCGAGGCTCGCGTCGATCGGCGGCGGAACGTCGGAGATACAGCGCGGCATCATCGCACGCTCCATCATGAGTTTCAAGTAGGGGAGGGGACCATGGATTTCGAATTCACAGAAGAACAAAAAAAACTGAAGGAATCATTTGCTAAGCTGTGCGAAAAAGAAATCGCCCCCCGGGCGGAGTACATCGATAAGGAGGCCGTCTTCCCCCGGGAAAGCATTGCGCTCCTGGGCACATCGGGATTTTTAGGCATGGGTTTTCCCGAGGAGTACGGCGGAAACAGCGGCGATCCCATTACCAAGGCAATGCTCGGAGAGGAGCTTGCGAAGGCATGCGCTGCCACGTATCTCTCCGCGGGCGCGTCCGCAGGTCTGTTCGCCGTGCCGGTATGGAAGTTCGGGACCGAGGCACAGAAGAAAAAGTACCTGCCGGACATTCTTGCCGGAAAGAAGATAGGAGCGCTCGCGATTACCGAACCGCATGCAGGGTCTGATGTGCTCGGGATAAAGACCTCTGCACGCAGGCAGGGAACGGCCTGGGTGATCAACGGCTCGAAGACCTTTATCACGAACGGACCTGTCGCGGACTCCTATGTCGTTGTCGCGTACACGGAGAAAGAAAAAAAGCGGGATGGTATTACCCTGTTCCTGGTTGACAACGGTACCAAGGGGTTCTCGAGGGGCAAGCCCCTGGAAAAGCTCGGTGTCAGGGGATCGCCGACATCGGAGCTTTTCTTTGACGACTGCGTAGTCCCGGAAGGCAGTGTTTTGGGAAGTGTGAATAACGGATTTTACGAGCTTGCGCAGACCCTGACGCACGGGCGGATAGGCATGGCTGTTTACAGCCTCGGTATCGCCCAGGCATGTCTTGAAGAATCCATCAACTATGCCCAGGACAGGACAGCGTTCGGCAGGAAGATCTCGTATTTCCAGGACATCCACTTCAAGATCGCAGATATGAAAATGTATATAGATGTCGGGAGAGAGCTTATCTATAAGGCAGCGTGGATGCTGTCGCAGGATGACCCCCAATCAATCTTGTTCGCTTCCATAGCGAAACTGTTCATGTCGGAGCATGCGACAAAGATAGCGAGTGATGCCGTTCAGATCTTCGGCGGATACGGATTTATGAAGGGTTACAAGGTAGAGCGGCTGTACCGGGATGCAAAACTCGGGGAAATCGGTGAAGGGACATCGGAGATACAGAGGGCGATTATAACGAAGCTCGTGGAAGACCAGTATTAAAATAGTGGTGCGAAGCGGTCTTCAGGCCGTGAAGACCAGTGCGGGCTGGAGCACGGGGTGTTCGGTAACGAACTGTTTTTCTACGAGGGACGCAAACTTCGTTATAAACAGGTGGTTGAGTGCATGGCCGCTCTTATAACTGGTGATATGTCCCTTGAGCGGGCTTCCGATCGTGTACAGGTCGCCGAGGAGATCGAGTATTTTATGGCGTACAAACTCGTCCGGGAACCTCAGACCCTCTGCGTTCATGACGTCGTTTTCATCCAGTACCACGGTGTTTTCAAGAGACGATCCCTTTGCAAGTCCCAGGGACTGCATGGTGTTGTAGTCCTTTAAGAATCCAAACGTCCGTGCGCGTGCTATGCCGGCATGGAACTGTTCAGGGTTGTTGCGATAGGTATACTCCTGCTTGAGGATCCGGGGGTGGGCGAAATCGATGATGCCGTCTATCACGAGCGATGAAGCAGGCGCATACTTGATATAACCGCTGTTGTGCTCGACCATGAAACCCGAATCCAGGGTCAGGAAATCTTTTTTTGCCGGGAGGTTGAAGATGCCGGCATCGAGAATTGCGTCGGCAAACAACGATGCACTGCCATCCCCGCCGGGGATCTCGTCCCCCTCGATCTCGATGATCGCACTGTCTATGCCAAATCCGTGGAGCGTGCTTAACAGGTGTTCTACCGTAAAGACGGTGAATTGATCATCACCGATGCTTGTTGCAAACATGGTGCTTTTTACTTTCTCGATACCGAGGGGTATATACCGCATCACATTGCCTACCTTTTTTGCGAACAGTATACGGTCATGGTCTGATCCCGGGTGTATGGTTACCCGTGAAAACTCTCCGCTATGCAAGCCGTAGCCTTCACACAGTATCTTTCTTTTTACGGTCCTTTTATACATGCCAATACAATATATGCAAGGATCATACCAACTTTTAAGACATTATAATTTAAGGGGTTATATGTTGTCTGCGGTTCTTGGTGTGATAATAACATCACAGCGTAATCGTGTTATGCTACATGTATATGTAGCGGTGCACCGCCAACAACGTGGAGATGAATATGATAGATACTCTGTCCCCCCCATTGTTTTACATTAAAAACAGCCTTAAAGCCTTTTTCGGAAATACCGGTTTTGTCAGCCATCTGTTTTGCAACGAACAGGATCTTGCCCAGCAGGGGCTCATCGTGTTCCGCGATATCCGCAAGGGTTGCTATGTGTTTTTTCGGTATGACGAGCAGGTGTACCGGTGCGACGGGGTGAAGATCGTTGATCACCACGAGGTCGTTGTCTTCATAGAGAAACTGAGAAGGTATTTTTCCCCCTGTGATCTGACAGAATATGCAATTGTCCATAAGTTTCCTCCTGAAAAGAACCGGTAGCAAACCACGGGTTGAAATTCAAGGAATCCGGCACGCACCCGGCATGTATCAGTTTCCCAGGGGGACCGCCTTGATGTCCTTTCTGTTTCCGACTCCCATGGTCAGAATGATCTTGAACGCCTCTTCAGTGGATATATTGAGTTCGTAGATGTTTGAACGTTTCACGAAGAGGAAGAATCCGGAGGTCGGGTTCGGAACCGTCGGTATAAATACCGTCAGCATTTCAGGCGGGTCCATGTTCACGATCTCTGCTTTACCGACGACAAACCCTATTGCATAACTGCCTGCCCTGGGAAATTCCACAAGAACAACTCGGTTGAACTGTTTTCTGTTTTCGGTGAATGCATCGGTGATCTGTTTTGCTCCGTGATAAATGCCCTTGATCAGGGGGATATTGGAAATCATGTACTCCATGAGATTCAGCAGCTTTTTTCCTAAATAGTTGTAGGTCATCAGACCGATGATAAAAACCAGTACAATGGCAATGACCAGGCTTATGCCCCGGACATGAATGTAGGTCTGCGGATTGATGACGGCAGGCAGGATTCCCAGCAGGCTGTCGGACCACGATATGAGGACTTTGATGATAAAGATCGTTATGATGACCGGTATAAAAACAGCTATACCGGCAAGGAAGATGTTTCGTATCCGGGTACTGAGCTTGTCCTTTATTTTCGATATCTGCGGTAAGGAACTATTCAACAAAAATGTCCTCTTCGGTCGATCCCTTTTCAGACTCCACGTACGAGATCAAATACTTTTTGCTCTGCCCGTCCAGGTTTAAAAACTTGATACCCATACCCGGAAGAGCATCCTGGGTAGGCTCTGTGCCGGGCTTATACTGATGCGACCACACAACCTCGCCTTTTGCCTCGATCAGTTTGATCGCGCCCGGCAGGCGGAACCGTATGTCCAGCATGGTCCCTTTCTTGAGAGGGGAGCCCGTCTGGATGAGAAAACCGCCGACGCTCATGTCCGTCGTATAATCGATCTTGAAATTGTCTGCCCCCTCCGTCGAAAGGAGAACAGGTATGCAGATCAACCGTCTCTGTTCCTTGCGGATCTGATGGAATAAATCTAAATCATCGTTCATAACGGGGTGACTTCTATGAGCAGGCTCCGTGTTCTCGGACCATCGAATTCGCAAAAGAAAACCGATTGCCATGTTCCAAGAACCAGCCTTCCGTTCTCGACGAACAGGGAAATGGTAACACCGATCATACTCGATTTTATGTGTGCGTCGGCATTGCCCTCTTTATGGTTATAATCACGGTCCGCGGGTGCGATCCGGTCCAGGGCATCGAGGATATCCTGTTTGACCGCAGGGTCAGCGTTCTCATTGATGGTAATGCCGCCGGTTGTATGGGGTACGAACAGATAACAAATGCCCCGCACGATCCCCAGCTTTTTCAGAAGGGCATTGACATCGGCTGTAATATCGATGACCTCTATCCTCTTTTTGGTAACGACAGACAGGTGCTTCATAGGATAACGTCTCTCAAAATAAAGCCCCTGTTCTCCAGGGGCTCATGGTTACTGTATCCAATCTTCCCGCATCGCATAAGCATTACGGCTGTACGTTGACAATGGAAACAGAGCCGGTGATCGCTTCAGCATAGCTCTGACCAAGTACCGTCGTTGTCGTATCGCTTCCGGTAAGAACACCCGTTGCTACGACCTGGTACGCACCCGGGGGAACATTGAATGCCAAAAAGTCACCCTGGCCCGATGTCCATGTTAATGATGGTGCCGGAAGTCCCAGAGGAGGGTTTCCGTAGAAAATATTGCTGGTTACCACGGCACCGGTATTGATGTTATACAGTACAACGATGGCATTCTCTATTGCATTTCCGTCACAGTCGCCAACCGTGCCGACGATGGCACCCATGGACGGGTCCTGCGTTACGTTGGCACTGCTGCTCGCCAGGCCCACTATCGTGGAAGACATCAATTCTACGGGCAGGAGTGTGTTTGCATCTGCGGCAGACACCATCTCCCCGTATTGGTACGTGTCCATATAACCGGTTGCGCTTGCTTTGACAGCAAAGGGGACACCGGTGGGGAGGGCCGTCGTTGCAGTTCCGGATGCGCCGGCTGTAACGCTTATGTCCGGTGTTTGGTTCTCAGCGGTATTGTTGGTTGAGGTAAACAGCTCAATGGCTGCTCCAGGGACAGCGCCACCCAATCCATAGCTCTGCGCGTTGAGTCCAATCTCGATCGGTCCAGTCTGGGGGATCGCAGTGCACGTGGACACATACGTCCCGCCGTTTTGTACGATAATCGGCGGCGGCAAGGTTGGATTCGTCGGCTGCAGCGGTGTCGATGGGGTGGTACAGCCGAGGAGCTTCTGCAGGTCAGCCGGTAGATTTTGGGAGCATTTCGAGGTATTGTTCCCGCCCGGAACATAGCCCGTTCCACCGCTGCAATTGCTCATGAAGGTTATGAAAGAAACTAACATCAAAACAGTAAATAACTGCATTTTATTGTCTGTTATTTTTTTCATGGGTAACCTCCCTTTTCCCTCAACATACAAGAGCATTCATTCGGTGTCAAGAATAGTGTTTGAAAGGAAAGGAGCGGGTGTGCAGTCTCATCCGGGAAAGGATGCAACTATAAAAAAGCTAATTTTTACCGGGGACCGATGGCGTAACCGGATAGATCTGAATGAGTATTTTCGAGGCAGCCCCTTTGCCTATCGCTGCCTTGGTACCTTCCGAAGATACGATCATGGGGCCGCCCGAAGCATTCACCACCTTTATCCTGCTGCCGCTGCGTATCCCTATATTGATAAGCTTTTTGATAAAACCCATACCTCCGATGACCTGTTTGACTACCCCCTCCTGCCCGGACTTCATGCTGCTGAGCGGGCTGAGCTGGGGTTGATCGTTGCCGCCGGTCGCCGAGTTATTCGTATCTGATTGCATATATTATTGATAATGATTTTCAACAGTAATGTCAATAGTTGTGTGCAGAGACGAAAACGAACAGTATCGTGTAGCCACGGCAAGGGGCATAGCTGTCGTGTTTTCTAAAACCTTGACTTTGAAAGTTATGAATATTAGGTGTTTGGGTATGTCGACCGAAGAACCATACGATGCATCGCGGACTAAGCAACCCGCAGATGTTAGCACCGGATCCTCCCTGCAGACCACGACACAGACACATGCACAAGAACTGCAGGTACAACAGGAAACAGAGGGGGCTCCTGCGCCCGTTACGAATGACGGGGATATTGCACAACCTCCTCCCTTCCAGGCGGCTGCTATTGCGGATTCATTGCTCAAGGCAGTCACGCTTGCCGTCGTCGGGATCTTTGTCGTTGCTTCGATCTATTACGGGTCGTTCGCCCAGCTCTGGGCGATGACCATAGCACGGGGCAGGGTCTTCAGTTTTTTCACCTACGCATCTATCAGCTATTCTGCAATCACGCTGCTCTACCTTTTGTTTAGAACATTTTTATGGGTGGCGTACAGGCCTCACACGATCGAGGCAGGCGATAACATGCCTTTTGTCAGTGTAATCATACCCGCGTACAATGAAGGCGCACTCGTGGAAAAGTCGATTAAAGCTGCCATAGAATCCGGGTACCCGCTGCACAAGCTCGAAGTCATCTGTGTTGATGATGGTTCAAAAGATGATACGTTCCTCTATATGCAGAAGGCAAAGGCGAAGTACTCCGGCAATGTCACCCTGATCAAGCTGCCTGCCAATAAGGGAAAGCGAAACGCGCTTTACCAGGGGTTCCAACAAGCGCACGGCGGTATACTGGTCACGATAGACTCGGACAGCATCATAGAGAAAGGCTCCCTTGCGCAGATCGTCGCCCCCTTTTTAAGGAACCGGGGGATCGGCGCTGTGGCAGGCAATGTGAAGGTCTTGAACAAGCACGAGGGCATTGTTCCAAAAATGCTCGGGGTGAGCTTTATCCTGTCGTTCGATTTTACCAGGGCATGCCAGTCGACGTACGGAGCTGTCCTGTGCTGCCCCGGGGCATTCTCGGCGTACCGAGCGGACATCGTGCACCAAGTCAAGGAACAATGGCTTCACGAGATGTTTATGGGCGAAGAATGTACGTATGGTGAAGACCGGGCGCTCACCAACATGGTGCTCAAACAAGGATTTTATACGACCTATCAGAACAGTGCCGTTGTCCTGACCCAGGTTCCGACGAACTACCGCAAGCTTTCCAGGATGTATCTGCGATGGGAGCGGAGTAATATACGGGAGTCCCTCATACTCTCAACCTTTATTCTGAGGCGATACCGGGAAAAACACCGGGTCCTGCCGTTTGTTAATTTCGTTATTGTGAATCTGCGGTACCCGTTTCAGTACTATGCTATGTTCTTTCTTTTGATCAATCTTATCACGTATCCCGCGAATATCTTCCGGTATCTTTCGATGGTCGGCGTGGTCTCGCTCTTGTATATGATATACTACATCCGCGCGGAGAAGGATTCAGATTTTGTTTATGGTATTCTCTATTCCTATTTTTCCATCTTTACGCTGCAATGGATATTTCCCTATGCCATGGCAACCTTAAAGAGCAAATCATGGATGACACGATAAATCTTATGCCTGTCCTTTATTTGTCCTGTAGTAAGTAGATATTCTCTTGCTGAGAGCGTTATACATACTCGTCACACTATAGTGTAAAAGCTCGTACAGTACACCGACTACTATAAACGTAAACTTGAGCACCCACATAGTCTTTGCCTCCATACTGTTATATAGAGCATTTTTTATGCCAATATATAATACTTAATTATCAATATGTTGTAGCGTCTTGATGTGATTTTAATGTACACTATTGTAAATAAAACGTCACAGAATGCCATACATACCGTGCAGACCGGGATAGTGCTTGCATAGGGCGGTTGCCGTTGTTGAAAATTAGTCTTGCTTCGTGAGAAAAAGCTTGCATGTTTGAAATAAATCATATATGTTTAACACAATAGAACCAGACATTTAATAATCATAACGTAAATGTCGTGACCGTGTTTAATTTTATACATTTATAATATAAAATATACAGTGAGGCCCTTTTGAATAAGCACGATCTGCATATTAGTTTTTTTTTGAGTGTAATTGTCGTCTTGCTTGTTGCTGTCATCGGTTTAAGAGCATACGCGAACGCATTGAGCGACAAATACGGCAGGCTGACATCAGCGACCTATGCGGAGAGGGATCTCGTCGAAGCTCTTAGGGCTTCTGTGAATGCCGCTTTGCAGCCCGGGATTTCTGAAAAAACCCTGACAGAACTTATCAGTGGTGTCCGTGTCCTGGGCACGTATGCCAATCCCGATCCTGAAGGTTCGGCTCTCCTGAGCACCATAGGCCGGTGGATAAACCGGTTTCGGATCGGGGTTGCATCGTCCGATCGATCAACCGTGGACAGCACAGGTGCGAACATACAGAAAGACCTCGATACTTTTTTGCAGAGACAGCAATCCATAAAGGACAGGCATGTCCACGGGGTATATTTCATAACAACTGTATTGCTGGCCGGAGCGATCATTGTTCTTCTGATCTTTGCGATATTCCTGTACACGAGCTTTTTCCTGCCAATCAAGAAACTGCACCCTGTCCTTGAATCCGTCGAGAAAGGGGATTTATCGCGGCGGATCGAGAGAAAGGCACGAGGCATGATCGGGGTACTGGAGACCTCCCTCAACAGCATGATTGCAAACCTGCAGCGCCACACGAACCAGCTTGAAGCCATGGTTGAGGACAGGACCCGGGACCTCAGACGCACGGAATATTATATCAACATTATGCACGATGCATTCAGCGTGATCGACAAGGACGACCGTATAACCGACATCAATCCTGCTTTTACGAGGATGCTCGGGTATACCAGGGAAGAGATCATCGGCAAATCGGTTTATGACCTGTTTGACGAGGAGAACAAGAACATCCTGAAGGCGGAATTCGAGAAACGGAACAAGGGGGAGCCCTCCACGTACGAGATCAACGTCATGACAAAATCGCGCACCACTATACCCATTATAACGAGCGGTGCGCCGATTTTAGAGAACGGTGTCCTGGCCGGCAAGGTCGGGATCTATACGGACATCAGCTTTCTCAAAAAGCTTCAGACAGAACTGGAGGTCAAAAACAATGAGCTGGGAAAGGCAAACAAGGCCAAATCGGATTTTCTGGCGAGTATGTCCCATGAACTGCGCACCCCCCTCAATGCCATCATTGGGTTTTCCGAGGTCCTTCTGGAAAAAAACTTCGGGGAGCTCAACGGGAAACAGGAAGAATACATGAAGGATATCCACGAGGCAGGGGAACATCTGCTCCTGCTCATCAACGATATCCTTGATCTGTCAAGGGTGGAATCGGGTCAGATGATTTTCGAACCCTCCGAGTTTTATGTCCGCGATCTTGTTGAGCAGAGTATAACCATGATCAAGGAGCGCGCGCTGCGGCACTATATCAATCTGTCGCAGGAGATTTCTCCGGACGTGGCGACCGTCTACGCCGATGAACGGAAGATAAAACAGGTCCTGTTTAACCTGCTCAATAATGCAATCAAATTTACACCGGATAACGGGAGCGTATGGATCGTTGTGAAGACGGTGTCCGATGACATCGTATTCAGCGTCGAGGATACCGGCATCGGCATACCCGATGAAGCGATATCGAGGCTGTTTTATCCGTTTTCACAGATCCGCCTGTTGCATCCGTCCATTAACGAGGGTACCGGCCTTGGACTTTCCATTGTCAAAGCTATCGTAGAACTCCATGGAGGCAAGCTATGGGTGGAAAGCAGGGTCGGGAAGGGCAGTAAATTCTCGTTTACCATACCCTCGACCATACGGCCTGTCTACCGGTCATTACCGGCGGAGGGTGTGAAAAGAGTGGACGGCAACCACGTACTCGTGGTCGAGGATGATCGGGCAATTGCAAAACTGGTCAAAGGATACCTGAGCTCTACAGGGTATCAGGTGGATGTTGTCGAGGATGGGGAAAAGGCGCTGGCATGTGTCAAGGATATAAAACCCGACGTTATTACCCTCAACCTTTCAATTCCCAAGAAAAACGGCTGGTTAGTCCTGAAAGCGCTGCATGCCGATCCGGAAACCACGGATATACCGGTCGTTATCATCTCTTCGATTGAAGAAGGCAAAGAGGCTCTGAAGCTCGGTGCTTCGGCGTTTATTTTAAAACCCATTGACCGGCAGACCCTGCTCCGTGAGATGGCAAGGGTTTGCGGCAGGATGCAATCATGAGAATACTCGTTGTTGAAGATGATCCAAAAAGTGCGCGGCTTATGAAGGATATCCTCGAATTGCGCGGGTATGTTGTTATTGAGGCAAGCAACGGGTTGTCCGCCATGCGCATTATCAACGATCATACCCCGGACCTGATCTTCATGGACATGAACCTGCCGGGTATGGATGGTATAACGCTGACCAAACTTATCAAGACCAGCACCAGGACCAGTGATATCCCGGTCATAGCCCTGACTGCGGCGGCAATGAAAGGGGACAGGCGGAGGTTTATCGATGCCGGCTGTGATGATTATATCAGCAAACCGTTCCACGTAAAAGATATCCTTGATAGTATCAATCGATATGGAAAGATTCGGGAACAGGAGGTTGTCCAGCACCCCCCGATCGTGCTCGTGGCCGATGACAGGCCGGAAAACATCGAACTGATACAGGCGACCCTTGCCCCCATGGGGTACAGCGTCATAAAGGCCGTGAATGGCGTCCAGGCGCTCGAGAAAATACGATCCCTGCGCCCGGATGTCGCTTTGCTCAATGTTTTTATGCCGGAACTGAACGGCATTGAGGTCTGCAGAAATATAAAATCCGATGAGCAGTACGCTTCCCTTCCGGTCATCATGGTAACGGCGCTCAATGACGAGGATGCGAAGATGCAGGCCCTGTCCGTCGGAGCGGACGAGTTCCTGACGAAACCGGTCGACCGGTATGAACTTATGGTACGGGTAGGGAATCTGCTCAAGATCAAGAAACATATTGACACCCTCCACAATCAGATCGCGGAAAAGACAAAGGAATTAAACAAGACCGTCGTCGGGCTGCAGGAGACCACTATGAACGTGATCTACAGGCTCTCACGGGCAATCGAGTATGTCGATCCCGATGCAGGCAGCCATAATATCAGGGTCAGCAAGTATGTGAGGCGCGTGGCGGAGGCGATCGGGTTTACGGGGGCCGAGGTCGAGATCATATCCATGGCCAGTTCCCTGCACGATATCGGCAAGATAGGCATTCCCTCGTCGATACTGCTCAAGCCCGCGGATCTTACCACGGAAGAGTTTGAACAGGTAAAAAAACATCCCGGCATAGGACTCAACATATTGGATAAGGCGGGTTCAACGCTCCTCGATGTGGCAGGCCAGATTGCTTTTACCCACCACGAGAGGATTGACGGAACCGGGTATCCCCGGGGACTCAAAACCGAGGAAATTCCCCTTGCCGGGCGGATAACGGCAGTTGCTGATGTGTTCGATTCCATGACCATGAAACGACCGTACCGGGACGCCATTCCCGTGGAGCAGACGATCGACTATATTAAGCTGCATGCCGGTACGCAATTCGATCAGCATATTACGGATGTTTTCGTAACACACTTGAAAGATATCCTTGATATCAAACACCGATTGACGGACGAATGACGCTTGTTTTTGCTTGACTTAGTCCACGTTTAACGTTACCGATTTTTCATGCACTGGTTTACCGGAATAACCCCTGTTTTTATGAACAATGGAAGTTTCCATGCACTGCATGCGTTATGGACATTTCCTGTCCTTGTCCTGCTCGCATTGATCATTGCGTGGTCAGCAGAATCTGCCCAATATTTTATATCCCAGGGACTTGCACTTGCCTTGCTTGCATGGCTGCAAACGGCACCGGAGTTTATGGTCGAAGCCGATCTTGCATGGCATCAAGAAGTGCATCTGATGCTTGCAAACCTGACCGGTTCACTCAGGCTTTTGACCGGCGTCGGCCTGCCGCTTGTTTTTTTTGTGTCGTACCTGTATCACCATAAACACAAAAATGGTTCGGCAATCCGGATAGAAAAGCCGCACTCGATCGAAATTTTCTTTTTTTCCCTTGGCGTGCTGTACCTGTTTTTTGTTTATCTGAAGGGCAGTTTGTCCATTGCAGACGGTGTTGTTATGCTGCTGCTGTATGTTGTGTATCTGTTCTTCCTTACCCGCCTGCCGTCGCAGGGAAAAGAGGAACAAGCACACCTGGAGTACCTGCCGTCAAAGATTATCGGTATCAAGCCCCCGTACCGGGCCATCGTCATTGCGGGGCTTTTTATCGCCGGGGGTGTGGGCCTCGTATTTGTCGTGGATCCGTTTATCGGGAGTATGAAGGGTGTGGCGCTGTCCGCGGGGATATCCGAGTTTATCTTTATCCAGTGGGTCTCCCCGTTTTTATCGGAGTTCCCGGAAAAACTGAGTGCTTTCTACTGGGCACGGAAAAAAGAAGGTGCAACCATGGGACTCATGAACATTACGTCGTCCACGATCAACCAGCTGACCCTTCTTCCTGCACTGTTGCCGTTCGTGTATGCGTATTCTCTCGGCAGTGCAACCGCCATCCATTTCGACGCATATCAGAGGTCCGAACTTCTCCTGACGATTGCACAGTGCAGTGCAACAATATTACTTTTGATTGACATGAAGTTCAATTTATATGAAGCAAGTGGTATGTTTATTGTATGGTGTATACAATTTATTATGCCTTCGGCGCGTGAAGCGGCCACGTATATCTTTTTTGGATGGGCGTTTGTGGAAGTGACCCTGATACTTATGGGCGTCAAGGGCATAGATATGGCAGGGGATTTCGTCAGCACTTACAGAAAATATATAAAACTTAAAAAGGAGGAAGTATGACAGCCGAAACGATTTTGATTTTCATCATTTTGGTCAGTCTCGTATCATTGGGATACGCGGGCTTGATGGCGAAATGGGTTCTGAAAAAGGACATGGGAACACCAAAGATGCAGGAGATCAGCAATGCGATCCGGGAAGGTGCCGTGGCGTTTTTGAACAGGCAGTATAAAACGATCATCAGCCTCGCTATCCTTACCGCAATTATCATCTTTGCCATCTACTACGGTGTCCAGCAGGATTCCAGCCTTGCCTGGAAAACAGGTATAGCGTTCATCTTCGGATCGTTCTCATCCGCGCTCGCGGGGTATGTCGGTATGCACATTGCCATCAGGTCCAATGTGAGAACAGCAGCTGCCTCAACACGGAGCCTTGATGAGGCGCTCAAGGTCTCTCTCCGGGGCGGTGCAGTCTCCGGTATAACGATCGTAGCGATGAGCTTGCTCGGCATAGCCCTGCTGTTCCTTATCTACGGAGGACTTTCAAGCCCGACGCAGGTACCTCTCATGATCGTCGGGTACGGATTCGGCGCCAGTTTTGTTGCCTTGTTTGCACAGCTGGGCGGCGGTATCTATACCAAGGCTGCGGATGTTGGTGCAGACCTT